>JANNSF010000282.1:0-2995 GCA_031402315.1 bacterium
CGAAGGAGCCGGCCCCGGCCCCGGCCCAGGCGGCAGCCAAGTGACGCAGGACCACGTCCACGGAGGGCTTTCAGGTCTTGGTAACAATTGACAAAAATATAAAGTTCCAGCAGAATCTTAAAAATTACAGCTTAGCAATCATCATTCTAGACAATCATCGTAGCACGCTTGCTTACCTCAGGCCATTGCTCCCAAAAGTAATTGCAATTCTAAATCAAGTAAAGCCAGGCGAGGTCTACGAGATTCGCTAGCCGTAAGCTTAGCAACCTGCACATCAAACAATAAAATCATAAGGCAAAATGAAAAAAACGAGTTTAATTGTTTTAGCCATTGCGGCATCCTTCTGTTTTGGCTTTGCATTTAAGTCAATAATTTCAGATCCATCCAACAACACGACAAAAAAAGTAACCGGCATCGGAGGCATTTTCTTTAAGTGTAAAGATCCGAAGCAATTGAGAGAGTGGTATCAAAAACATCTGGGTTTGAATACGAATCAATATGGGGCCGTATTTGAATGGTGGCAAGGCGCGGACAGCACCAAAAAGGGATTTACACAATGGAGTCCGTTTTCCGAAAAAACGAAGTACTTTGAACCTTCGACCCGGGACTTTATGATAAATTACAGAGTTGAAAATATAGAATCGCTGGTTCATGAATTTAAGAAAAATGGAGTAGCTGTCGTGGACACCATTGAAACAGCCGACTATGGAAAATTTGTTCACATTCTTGACATGGAGGGAAACAAAATTGAACTTTGGGAACCCAATGACATCGAATATGAAAAATTAGGCCGGCAAATGGGCAGCAAGACCACGAAATAAGCTAACCACAAAACAACGTTACACGAAACCGGGGTCAAACAGAAAATAATTGTATTGACCTTAGAACTAAAGAAATCAGATCGAATGAAAACTATTTTGTCGTTTATTTTATTGGCATTCCATGGCGGTTTGTATGCGCAGCCGTCAAAAGTAACCAAAGCAGAAGTAACCGACACGACTAAAGCGGTATCGCTTATTACCATATTTGACGAGACCGCGATGGCGTGCAAAGAGGGGTACTTGATTGATGGGTATGTCGTCAATATTAGTTTTAATCAGGCAAGAATACTGGATGGAAAAAAAATAAAAATAACCGGCTATTATACGATCGTTCAAGGGCTGGAAAGTAAACCAAAGGAATACGACAAGAAGGGTAACATAATTCATAGCCAAGGCAGATTCAAAGACACAAAGCACCTCGAGTCGCCGGCCATTGACCTAATCGAGTAGTAAGCCCGTCGTGCGGGGCGATTGATTACGGCAAATGCATTCACACAATCTTAAACAGAAAAACCATGAGAAAGTTAAAATTACAAGTACAAATATCCGTGGACGGCTATATCGCCGGACCTAAAAGTGAGATGGATTGGATGATGTGGGATTGGGATGACGGATTGAAAAATTATGTTGTTCAGCTCACGGAACCGGTTGACACCATCGTACTTGGCCGTAAACTCGCGGACGGCTTTATACCGCACTGGGCCAATGTGACTAAAAATCAGGAATCGCCGGATTTGGCTTTTGCAAAAATAATGCATGAGAGAGAAAAAATTGTCTTCACAAGCACGGTGACAAAAGCCGATTGGCACAATACAAAATTAGTCAACGGAGATCTCAAAACTGAAATCACGAAGCTGAAAAAACAAGCCGGAAAAGACATCATAGTTTATGGCGGCGCGTCTTTTGTTTCCGCTTTGATCAAAGAGGGACTCATTGACGAATTGTATCTCTTTGTCAACCCCACAGCTATCGGTTCGGGAATGACCATATTCAAAGAACGTACAAATCTCAAGTTTATAGAGGCCACGTCATTCGATTGCGGGATCGTGGTGCTTCATTACCGGCCTTCGAAATAAGGTGGACAGAGAATGGAATCAGAAGAAAACGGTAATAGTTCGACACGTGTAACCGATTCCCTAACCCTTGTCGTTAGAGGCTGTTGCATAATAGCGTAAAACAGCTCCCCGAGCGAAGCCGAGGGAAGCGATGTAAAGGCGGGCTATTGATTTCTTTGGAGTTGCGGGCGCTTCGACATGCTCTCCACGGGAGTCCTTTGGACAGCGACCGCCAGAATGTGATACTGCAACAGCCTCCGTTAAAAGGAAAGGGAACTCGCGCGAGCGAACCGCGGCCCTACGATTCGCGTCGAATTTCATCGTGAATCGGTAACCTCACAAATCGGATCCCTATCAAAATCAACCATACCAGCCACAAGGTGCTTCCGATGAATCCGGCAAGATCAATCGCAGGAAATCCGGGAATAACCGTCGCAAATAGCTCTAACTGCGCCAGAAAATAAATTGCTGAAGCGACGTAGGCAAACCAGGTTGTCCATTTTGGAATCAAACCGGCTTTCCCCAGTGCCATGGCGGTCAAAACAGTCCAGGCAATCGTAAAGAATTGCCCGATATACTCTCCTAAAAGGACGCCGCCGAATTGATGCACCGCTTGAAAAACAATCGCAATAGCCGATCGGGTTGAGTCATCCGCGGCATGGACGTATGAATTCGCCAGGACCGGCACGACAAACGTCCATCTTAGCAATCCGACAATTTGCGTGATACCGGAAATTACGCCCAGGATAGTGGCAAAACGCATATAGTGAAAATCTTTTTCCAAAGCTTGCCCGATAAGAACATAAGCGTACAAAAGCGGTAATCCGGTGATTGCAAACAGCCACCAGACGAATATCAGAGATTTTCCGCCATTATGAAAAGCTGTGAGAATCACACCGGTATCTTCCCTGAGAATATTGGGATAATCAAAGATTATCGTTAAAATCGTATAGGGTATAAGGACAAGCACGCTGCCCGCAATGAGTGCAAAGCCTATTTTTTTACTGTTCGATATCATGGTGTTGTGACCCTATTTAGTTTATTTTGAAAAAAAGGAATAGCTTAAACCGGGTGTGGGGTTCAATTTCATTTCGTGGCCTGCGGCAAGGAGAAGGGTCG
>JANNSF010000283.1:0-3182 GCA_031402315.1 bacterium
CACCGAGTGCAAGCAACAGCTCGCCTCGATACGCTCGCTCCGCTCGCACTCGGCGAGCGTCATACCGGTCACTGAGTGATCTCGCGAAGCGAGATCGTATCGAGATGACCAATCTATACCGACAATTCAGAAACAATGTAAAATAATTCTTCAAGAGGAGGAGAAAACATGATCGACGCACGTCTTGAAAAAGTCGAGGATTATATTCGGGCTCATCAGGCGGATCCGACACTATCCGTATCGCGTTTGGCTGAATTTGTCTCTGTGTCTGAGATGCAGCTGTATGAAATTGTATTTCCTGCCAATCCTCCGCGAGACCTTGTCGATTCGTACCGTTTGTGGATTGTTCAGGCATTGTTTTTGGACGTCGAAGAAAAAAAAGGAGGAAACCATGATCGACTCACGTCTTGAAAAAATCGAGGAGTATATCCGGACTCATCACACCGACCCGACGCTGTCCGTATCACGGCTGGCCACTTTCGTCTCGATGTCTCAGACGCAACTGCGCGAAATTGTTTTTCGGGACCGGCATACCCATCCGCGGGACCTGGTGGAATCATACCGCCTCGCGCGTGCATGCGAACTTCTATGCTCTTCCAATCTTGATATTAACGAAATCAGTCATCTCGTGGGGTATTGGAATACGAAAACGTTTCGTGAGGCCTTCCGAAAACGGTTTACAAAGTGCCCTCATGAATATCGTACTGACCAATGCCCGTCGAAAGCCAACGAAAAGCACCGATGAAAACCACCGCTATTTCTCGGTCTTGATTTCGCATGAGCTGCGGCATAATATGTAAAATATAGATCGTAATTAATGCACACGGATTGTCACGCTGAGCTCGTCAAAGCGAGACAAGGATACTTTGGGGATGCAATATGAGCAAAGTTTACATCATCCGAAAAGACGATACACTCAGTAAAATCGCAAAGCGGTTTTATGGAGATACTACGCTTACCAAAAAGCTTGCCGACTACAATGGCATCCGTGATCCCAATTCCATTCAGGTCAATCAGAATATCTCCATCCCTTCACTCAAAGAGCTCACCGGGTTGGGTTCGGTCACGCCCACGAGTTTGGCAATAAAAGTCCCCAATGGTCTTGACGAGATCATTCGGATGTTTGGCGATATCTACGTTTATATCCGCCCCGATGGAATGCTCGATCCTAAATGGGAAGCCAATAATATGGTTTCGGCGCCGATTCCTTTTGCCATTCCTCTATCGTGGGATCCCGTCAAAAAAGTAACTTCAATCTACGGGCATAAAAAACTAGCCGCGATCTATACCGCGGTTTTTACAGAGATTCAAAACAAAGGCCTTGCCGACAAGATCACACGCTACGGTGGCTGTTATAATTTCCGTGCGAAGCGCACCTCGTCCAAACTCTCGGTGCATGCCTGGGGAATCGGGCTTGATCTCAATCCTGAAACCAATATGCAGGGCACCACCGGCAATATGCCGGACGGCGTGATTAAAATATTTAGAGCCCATGGATTCATCTGGGGCGGGGACTGGACCGGCAAATCCAAAGACCCCATGCATTTTCAATATGCGAGCGGGTATTAGAATTCGTGATGCAGATCAAAAAGTAATTAATGCCGTCATGCTGAGCAAAGCGAAGCATCTGCTAACATCTGTAACTCATCGGGTTACAGATTCTTCGCTAAAGCTCAGAATGACAATATCGGTACTTTTTAGTCATCCTCTGAAGGGGGATTAGTCGAATCTATGGGATTAGACGAATGAATAAACTGAAAGGCATCAAACTATGATATACACCCTTTACTACGCGACAAATAGAAACCACATCGGTGCAGACCACTGGAAACCGGAAAAGTATGGCGCCAATTTTAGCTCCGACGGCCTCGAAAATCTTAGATTTGGAAAAATAACTCTTGATGCCGATAAGAATGAAGTTGATCGACATGTCAACGCGAAATCATCAGATGACGAAAAAGGAGACGGGCTAAATCTCTCCGTGTATTTTCATGAACAGTTTAAGAAGACCGGTAAAATCGCAGCCTTTGTGGAAAAGCTCGATGCGACGCCTCCGGCTATAGGATCACTTACCATGTTCGACCAAGTCAAAAAAGAAATGATGAAGGCCAGTGATGTTTTGATTTTTGTTCATGGTTATAATGTGACGTGGCGTGAGGCGGTCTCCTCAGCCTTGGCTTTGCAGGTCATGTCCAATAACGTCGAAAACGATGTGCCACCTCAAGCCGTAATGGTCATTCTATTCACATGGCCGTCGGATGGTCATCTCGTCGCACCTGTGAATTCGCCGGAAATAATGACCAATGAAAAAAAGAAGTTCAAGCCTACCTATGCCAATGCGTATCGCTCGGATCGGGCGGAGGCTGAAGTGTCAGGACCGGTGCTCGCGCGCGGAATTCTGAAACTGCGAGATTTCCTGATAGAACTTCGTCAAAAGGTCAATTCCGGAAAAGAAGAATTGTGCAATAGAAGCATTCATCTATTGTGTCACAGTATGGGAAATTTTGTGTTCCAAAATGCTCTTCAGCGACTTAGCATTCACACAGCCGGCACAGCGTTCCCATGTATTTTTGAACATATTTTTTTATGCGCGGCGGACGTGGATGATAATGTCTTCGATCGCGGGAAACCTATGGAGAGTGTAGCTGAACTTGCCAATGCCATCAGTATTTACTTCAATTCGGGAGACAAAGCGCTTTGGGTCAGTGACAATTTGAAAGGTAATCCTGAAAGGTTAGGCCGGAGCGGATCCGCGCGTTCTAATAATCTTCATAAAAAAATCGAACTCATTGACTGCTCAAAAATTGTGAAAGAGGGTCTTTTCGGAACGGAGCACGCCTATTTTCTCTATGGAAAAACCAATCGTGATATACGGCTTTCCATCGCCAATCTCGCTAAAGATGACGCAAAAAGATCACGTCGTAAAGTCGACGGCACAACCAATGAATGGGTCTTGAGATAGTGATCCCCCTTAGACATCAAAGAGTTTTCATGCAAATTGAGAATTAATTAACTGGATTCCCCCTTGAAAAGGGGGTCAGGGGGATTAGTTGAATCTATGGGATTAGAAGATAACCGAAGGACTGAATGGCACAATATGTTACCAAAAAAAACTCAAATAGTATTCATGCAAATTGAGAAAAACAGCAGGTCGCGGCAATCGCGCCAGCAAACACAAAATC
>JANNSF010000284.1:0-18700 GCA_031402315.1 bacterium
GGCCGTGTCTCAGTCCCAGTGTGGCTGATCATCCTCTCAGACCAGCTACTGATCGTCGCCTTGGTGAGCCGTTACCTCACCAACTAGCTAATCAGACGCAACCTCTTCCCGAAGCAATAAATTTTTAATGGTGTTCTCATGCGATAGGCACCACATTATGGGGGGTTAGCTAAGGTTTCCCTCAGTTGTCCCCCTCTTCAGGGCAGATTGGTTACGTGTTCCTCACCCGTTCGCCACTTTACTCATGATATTGCTACCATTTTCTCGTTCGACTTGCATGTGTTAAGCACGCCGCCAGCGTTAGTCCTGAGCCAGGATCAAACTCTTCGTTGTCAATATTTTTTGTTATCAATTAACAAAGAAGGTTAATCGGCTCTCGAAATTACTCAAAAAAATTAACCGGCGTATACTCTTATTTTCAAAACAACTTTTGGCTCCGACTTTCGTCTTCTGCCTATTCAAATCACTTCTAAAATTTCGTCTTTTTTCGGTCAACATCGCCCTTATTCTTCAAGGGGTTGCAAGTATACAAAATAGAGTTCCGGTTTGCAAGAGAAATTTTTGCTTTTTAAAGATTTTTCAGAAAATCTTTAATCACCGATTTATTCTCGTTTTGTCCTGCTAAAATGTTGTCAAAATTTCCGTTTTCCACATTTCCGCAGGATATATTCCTCGACGGGGCACAAGGGTAGTTAAAAAAAGGTCGGATGTCAAGTTCTATTTGTATTATTTTGTTATTTTTCGAGTTATCGGAGAAAAGTTGGAAAATTGCAGATTTTGGAGGAAAATTCTTTTCTAAAATAGATTTTCGTAAAGAAAAAAGTGTGGGTTCATTACTAATCAGTGCGTTAGTAATTTACATTTCAGAAGAATCTCGCCAAGACGCGAAGAAGTAGGATACCAAACATTCTTTGCGCACTTGTCCGAGGGACTTCTGTGGAAGCGGCTTGGCGAGAAAATAATATGTCTACTATATTGGCGAGTTTAAAGACATGACAACTATCAAATCCTTTTCGCCAATCCTTTTCTGATCTCAATCTCTTTAGCCAACTCCGCACGCCCAGCATCCGTACTCACATCCACACTCGCGAAGGCCGGATTCAAAATCACAACCTCCACTTTACTATCGGTATACAATCCTAATGCAAAATAATTTTCAGCTTTCATTACGTGTAAATCTGACGCGCTCAAACCCAAGCCATACGTAAATGTCCAGTTCGAATCCAAATCCAAAGCCGCTTTTGCCTTGGCATTAGAACCTGCATAATCTTTTCCGGCATTCAATACGAAGCCCCAACCAGCATACAGATCCGCACCGGCACCAGCTTTCGCTGAGCCGTCGGAAAATGAACTCGCAGCCAATGTAAGATTGTCCAATTTAAAATTACTCCATCCAATGCCGCTATTTGGCTCCCAGCGATCCGGGGTCTTATCCCGTGCCGCAGTAAAAGCCTGAAGTGCAGACTGGTACGCACCGGAAGTCAGATCAGAGCCACCTTGATTTATCAATTCGTCATATGTTTTTTCCTGAACATCCGTGCAACTCATTCCAAGAATACTTAAACCGATCAATAATAATTTTTTAGTTATCATATAATCTCCTTTAAGGATCATTTTTCTCGTCATTTGACTAAAAGCATTTTCCTTGTTTGCGTGAATTTTTGGCTTTGCAAACGGTACAGATAGATACCACTGGAAACCTGCTGGCCGGTTTCATTCCGGCCATCCCATATCACCTCATGCCGACCTGCGGTTTGGGAGCCTTCAAATAACGTCCGCACCCGCTGTCCTAAAATATTATAAATAACCAATGTCAGCTTACCATCTTCCGGCAAATCAAACCGAACCGTAGTCGTGGGATTGAAAGGATTCGGATAATTTTGAGACAGTGCAAAGTCTTTGATCACCGTATTACTGCCGCTATAAGCTTCATCGTAAACAACTTTGAATTTTCCGAGAGCTAGTACATCGGACTTGAGCATCTTCTGGTTTTTCAAAAAAGTAGTTTCTACGCGATTCCAGACTCCGTGTTCATCATTTTGGAAAATAAACAGCTTTTCAGGCTGGGCATACGCCCTATCATCGATAGTCATCCCGACGCTGACATTTTGCGATAAAGCGCTGCCGGAATGATATTCGTAAATCATTTCTCCGGCATTTTCATCTTCGAAAGCCAGTATGGCGCCTTCCGTGCTGAGTGATTTTTCACGAATTTTCAAGATGCTCTTGCCGCTCAACGTCGAAACGGAAACCGCGACGCCCGCTTTTACCAACGCCGCATTGAATGTGCGAATTGCGGTGGTATCGTAATTTTGGACGGTTACGGAATGATTAGTAATTGTATGGGAACCGCTCTGGACAAATAGATACGAGCCCAAGTATATTTTATTCGAGCCGCCGATCGCTGACATCGAAACGGTCTGCACGCTCGCGCCCGGCGGAGTGACGCTAACGCCCGGAGCAGCATTTAGCCCTATCGTCGACAAGACTACAATATCCGCATATTTGCCTGAAGCCGGATTCTGAAAGATAGAAGTCGTAACAGACGGATGACCAATAACGGTTACCGAAAATGTATCGGCGACAGTGGAATTTCCATCCGACGCAGTAACACGGATGTTCACATTTCCAAAAGAGCCACTAACACTACTTATATATAGACTGTCATTTGAAATGGACGATGTAACAATATTACCAAATGTACTATCTCGATAAGTAAGGGCTGCATCATCCGCGTCCAAAAAGACCTGTGGCAGTTTTCTAATGAATACTTTTCCAAAATTCTCAATGTATGTCGTATCGCGCAAACGATTGTAAACAATTGGCGAATTATTTACAACTACTACAAGAATAGTGTCCGCGGCTATAGAATCTCCATCCGTTGCTGTAATGCGCATGCTTACGTTTCCGAAAAAACCGGAAACACTATTTAGAAACAAGCTGTCATGTGAAATATTCGATGTAAGGCCACTGCCTAATATACCAGAATCATATATAAGGACTGAATCATCAACATCTGAAAACGACAATGACAATTTGTAAACAAAGTGTGATCCGAAATTCTTAGTGAAGACTGTATCACGCAAAAATCTTGTAATAAACGGCGGATCGTTGATAGCATTTACAAATACCTGAAATGTATCCACCGCCGTGTATTGTCCGTCGCTCGCTGTCAGACGTACACCCACCGAGCCGTTGAAATTCAAACCGCTAACGAGATACAAACTATCATTGGCTATGTTCGCCGTCACTCCTGCGGACAGGCTTGTAATTGTTAAGTTCAAAGATATATTATCCGCATCCGAAAATATTTGTGATAGTCTTCGTATAAAGACTTTTCCAAAATCTTCATTGAAAACCGTGTCGCACAAAGCATTGATTATCGGCGCATCATTGATGGAGTTTACAGTGACAATAAAAGTGTCGGAGACTGAAAAGAAATCATTGCTTGTTGTAACAGCTATTTTGACAGCACCAAAGTAATCTTTACGGCTTATTATATAAATTGAATCATTGGACACTTCCGGCATAACCCCCTCGTCAGAACTCGCGGTCGTGTAAAATAGCGACATTGGATTAGGACCGGAGAACACCGAATCAACACGTGCGACAAATTGTTTTCCAAAATCCTCTGGCAATGTGACATCTGCAATTGGTTTTATGATATATGGCGGATCTAACTCCGCCAGAGACCGACTATAAACGCCACCACCATGAGTCGCTACAAATAGATTCGTACTGTTAACTGCAAAGGACGAGACACTCTTGTTTGACAAGCCTGTATTAACCGCCTGCCAGCTTGTGCCATTGTCGGTAGATAGAAAGACACCGTCGCCATCAGTTCCAGCAAACAGATTCGAGCCACTGACACCTAGTGTGCTAACACCCCCACCAGCAACCATAGCCCAGCTTATACCGTTGTTTGTCGAGCGAAAGATACCGCCGCCAGGAGACCCTGCAAAGAGATTCGTGTCGCTGGCTAATAACGTTCTTATATTCGCACTCAGGCCGGTAGCACTCCAAGTTGAACCGTTGTTGGTCGAACGAAAGACTCCTCCAAGAGTCCCAGCAAAGAGATTCGTACCACTGACTGCAAATGCAAAGACTTGTGTGTTCGTCAAGCCGGTATTAACCGCATTCCAGCTTGTGCCGTAGTTGGTCGAAAGAAAAACTCCGCTGTTGTAAGTCCCTGCAAAGAGATTCGTGCCGCTGACGGCAAGAGCTCGGACTTGCTTGCTCGTCAAGCCGGTATTGACCGCATTCCAACTTGTGCCGTTGTCGTTGGAGAGAAAGACGCCATAACTTTCGTTCCCAACAAAGAGACTTGAGCCGCTGACAGCAAAACTCGAACCCGGATTACCTTGCGGCAGGCCGTTAACCGCACGATTCCAACTTTGTCCGTTGTTAGTGGACCGAAAGACGGCGCCTCCGTACTGGGTTGCGGCAAAAAGACTCGCCCCGCTAGTAGCTAGTCTATCAATACTACTAAATACCATGCCGGAAGTAACTTCACTCCAGTTTGTCAGATTGTCTGTGAACCGAAAAACATCTCCCTTATTGGTATAGGGACTACCAGAATTACCAGCAGATGTACCAGCAAAGACACCTGTCCCGCTCACTGCAAAACAAGTAACAGGCCATATACCCAAACCCGTATTAGCAGCATTCCAACTTGTGCCGCTGTTGGTCGAAAGAAAAACTCCGCTGTTGTAAGTCCCTGCCCCTGCAAAAAGATTCGTACCACTGACAGCAAATGCATTGATGTTAATGCCATTCGGCAAGCCTATACCAACCGCTTTCCAACTCGTGCCATTGTCAGTAGAGAGGAATAAGTCACCTGAAAAGGCAAAGAGATTTGGGCCGCTGACGGCAACTGAGCTGACAAAACCGGTAAAGTTAGTTGCAGTCCAGTTTACGCCGTTGTTCGTCGAGAGAAAGACACCGCTATCCGTCCCAGCAAAGATATTTGTACCGCTGACGGCAAGAGACAGCACATTAATACTCGTTCGAATCGGGTAACCGTAGCCAGGGTCATACGTAGTCACCGGTAGGCCAGTATTCATAGCAGTCCAGCCTGTGCCGTTACCGGATGATCTAAAAACACCTCTCCCATTCGCAATAAAGATATTTGTGCCGCTTGCGGCAAAACTTAAAACGTGGGCCCCCCCCCACCCCAAACCGTTAGTGTCAAGATTCCAGCTTGCGCCGTTGTCGATGGAGCGATAAATCTGCTCATGAACATTTACCGGACGGGCGTTCGCATAGAGATTCGTACCGCTGGCAAAAAGCTTTAATACTTCATTCGGCAAACCGGTGGTATTGATCGTATTCCAGTTTACGCCGTTGTTTGTGGATAGCAGAACACCGCTCGCCTCAGTCCCAGCAAAAAGATTTTCACCGTTGACCGCTAGAGTGTTGATTTTGGTATTCGTCAGGCCAGATGCGGTCCAATTTGAACTGTATTTAGTAGCTAGATAAACTCCGTCGTCAGTTCCTGCAAATAGATTTGTCCCGATGGCCGCAAGTGCATTGACGGTAGTATTCGTCAGGCCGGTATTGATAACAGTCCAGCTTGTGCCGTTGTCCGTAGAGAGAGAAACTCCACTCGAATTTCCCGCAAATAAATTCATACCGCTGACAGCAATCGAAGAACCAAAAGGAGGTGCAGCAACTACGGCAGTCCAGGTATTCCCGTTGTCAGAAGAGCGGAAGATCTCGTAAGTACCACCATAGAGGCCGGCACTAATATAGAGATCCGTACCAATGGCAATAATGCTTCTTGCAGGAACATCAGTCGGAAGCACAGGATGGAAAATGTCCCAGCTTGTGCCTTTGTCGGTCGATAGATATACGTAGCCGTTGAAAGATTCTGCAAAAAGATTAGTGTCGCTGACGACAAGCGAACTAATATAAAAGTTGGTAATGGTTTCAGTCCAGCTTATACCATTGTTACTGGTCCGATAGATACTACTTCCATTTTCGCTCAGAGCAATGAGGTCTGTATCAAAGACCAATAAAGTAGAGATTAATATATTACTCAAGCCGGCCGCAGTCCAACTATTACCGTTGGTGGTGGACCGAAATACGCCTAAAGTTGCAGCAAAGAGATTCGTTCCACTAACGACAAGATCCCTGACTGTAAAATTTGGAAGGCCAGCATTTAATGCGGTCCAGCTTGTTCCGTTGTTTGATGAGAAATACACGCCGCCATCAGTCCCTGCAAAGAGATCTGTACCGCTGGCGAGCAAGGCATTAACACCTGCCCCTCCGGGTCCGCTTGTCTGTACCCATTGAGCCTGGATCGCCCGGCTTGAAAATAATAGAAAGCATGTTGTGATCAGTAGTTTTCTCATTTAATCCCCTTGAAAATTTTATTGATTGGCAATAAGTGTCTTTCGGTGCAGAGAATATTCGTATACATAAATCCCTTGCAAATACTCGAGAAAAGATATGACGTTAGAAAAGAAGGATATATTTTTATAGTAAAGAAAGGCTTACCGATTGTCAAACGTTATTTTATGTTCGATCCGCGTCCAAGTGCCAAAAACGGCCCGCGTCCCGCCATCACGCGGGCTACGATCCGCATACGATAGAATATATTTTAACGCCTGATCGGGTTTATTTTTTTTCAATTAGCGCATGGCCATTTCAGAATTTGATTTTTGCGATCAAACTCTGATTGATAGCTTCGACAGCATACGAGAAACGGGAATAGGATCAAAAAGAGTTTCATTAAATCTCTAATAAAATTCTTTAAAAGAATGCGGACAGACCAAACTGAACACCTCGGCTATCAAATGAATACCCGTTAATAGTCGTTTTAGTCTTATAAAGGACGTTTGAGTTAGAACCATTATAGCTGGTTACTTTTCCATACGAAACTCTTCCTTCAACCGAATATTCAGCGGATAGGCTAAAATTTTCATAAAACATCCATTCAACTCCAAAAGCGCCCACCGGCCCGATGAAGCCAACATTGTGATCACGTCCGGGATTATAATAATGATAATCAAACCTAGACACCAATCCTGTCCGATAGAAAACATTGAGAAAGTCCGTTCCCTAAGTAGCTCGCCACTGAAATAGAGACGCTTTTATCTAAATATTTTTCTTGCCATTGTTCGGTCTATTTTGGACATTAGTTCGTCGTCCTATTCGTTAACGAGTGTTGATCTTATTTTAATAAAAAAATTCATTTAATTGGTTGCGTGTGCCCCAGGATAAATTGAGCAACAATAAGTACAAAAAAGCGCCTGTTTCCGAGGTGATTTTTGGAGTTACTTTTGAAAACAATGAACTGCTAAGATCGAAAAAAATTTTCGAATTAATCCTCAAATATTCAGAGCAGTTCCCAGAAATCCAAACATTATCGCCAATTCCAAATGTTCCCAATAAAGAAGCAAATGAAGAAAATAACCAAATCAATATATCATTTAATCCCCCAGGCTCTCTATATCGCATGTGGTCAAATGATAGAAATTGGCTTCTTCAACTTCAGTATAACAAAATCTACTTAAACTGGGTTCGACCAGACACGGAGGGACCAGGTAAATATCCTGGGTTTACAAAGGTATTTGAAAAATTTGAATCTGTATATGACAACCTTAAAAATTTCAAAATCGAACAATATGAATTGACATATCTGGATCGTATTGATTTGAATGATCTGAATGAATTATCTAGAATTGATGAAATCTTCGAATTTAAACTACCAACTATCATTAACTCTGACCCTCGTTCTTTTGCGTCTAATTTTAAATTTTCTACCCCTGACATAGAGGGACATACAGATATTACGATAAACACAAAAATGCTTATGACTGGTCATCCAGCAATCTCATTTCAATGCACGATACGCGGCATGAAAGAAAAATGTCATGAGTTTTTCAATATAACACGAAAAAAACAAATACAAATATTTGAGGATTTTTTTAATAAAAAAATTTTGGAGTCATGGAAATGATGCCATCACACTATCCAAACATCAATGAAAAAATTGAGTATACGATTAATTATTCGTCTTCATTTCAAACTGGAAGTTCTACCTTAATCAAACTTCCAAATGGGGGTTTACAAGAAATACTCCATGGTAATGCCTCCGCGTTTACTATTTTTCATGATGAATTTTATTCCTTCATTCAAAAAAGGATTCGCTATGTCCGATCATTGAAAGATCTTGGAGACAATTGGAGTAATGGGAATAGCAAAGCCCCTTCTATTGGAGTTCTGAAGCTTGCAGAAGCCTTTTTGAGTCAATTTCGCGAAAGCCTCAGTTTTGATAAACAGAAGCCTGAGATCATAATGGGACCAATTGAGGTTGGTGGATTCTCTATTCAGATTTTTAATACTTGGGAAGACTCTATTTTATTATCCTTATATAATGACAATACCGTTTCTATAGAATATAAAAACGAATCCGGCTTCGGTGAAGAATCCGAAATAAATTCTTCAAACTTCATTCCTAAATCGATAGAGCGGTATGTGCGATTGCATCAAGAGTGATGATATCCCAAATGAAGAGATACTTTTTCGGTACATAAAACCTAAATCGTGGCCAGAGGGGCAAACAAAAGTTAATCCAGGTTTCTTAACAGATCCATCGCTTTCATGTGATTGGGCTAAATATCAGCACGCCCCGGAGGATTCAATTCACATTAAAGAAGAGAAAACTGTTATTATCAAAATTAATGTTTGCGAACAAATTAGATTCTTAAACGAACCAACAAAAACTCAAAAAATATATCATTGCCCAATTTCCAAAGAACAAGACGAAAAAAATTTAGAGAACCCCTCTCATTCATTAATTGAGGGTGTAAAAAAATATCCCGTAGCTGATAGGATTTTAGAACACACTTCTGTGTATAAAAGAGTAAATAAAACCAACCATAAGTAGACGTTGAACGCCAGCAGCACGATTCATAAAACGAACGTTGGAGGGTGTGCAGATTCTTGATATTTTGAGTACTTTGGATTTATGTTGCCAGAAAATTAATAACCATGCTCATGATAAGTGAATCTGTGAGAGTTGAAAGTTTGATCCTTCCTCACAAGACTACAAACCGTGAATAATTCCAAACCGCTCCCACCTCGGACAATCGAAGATAATTATCTTCAGTCGTACCGCCTTGTCCTTTCAATGATCCGCGATGAAGATGTGGCCATGGATGAGACCGACTTTGCCCAGTCGGTCGTGGGTTCGGAAAAAATCGTAGAATTAATCCAATCGATTCCTTTTGAGAAGTCCATTTATACACCCGCATTAAAAGTCGAGATCAAACGCGTTTCTATCGAATTTTTCCCGGATGTCGGTAAACGCCATATCGTTTCGCTCGACGCCTGGCAGGAATCCGGCCTGCCATTTGACGCGGCTCCGGCCAGCCACGACGTGGACAAAAATGATGTTCTCGCCTATTTGAAGGAACGACTTTCGGTGGATCGGTGGGGCTATCTCAGCCGCCTCTTCAAGCAACTTGAAGAAGATGCGGTATGGAGTGAACGGATATTTGCTGCCATTCAGCGCGCACCGGAGTTCTTAGAAGGTCAAATTGACCAACTCATGAAAATCTATCCGGACGGGAAAATTTTTTCGACCGAAATTAATTCAAAAAAAAATCTTACCGCGGACGAGATTTTAGGTTCGTATAAAAACGTTTTTCTTGGTATCGAACCCAAATTTCCGATGAATTTTCTTGCCGTGGATGGCGCCGCGCGAAGCGCTATCGTAACACGATTTGCCGTGGAATCTATTTTTAAGAAAAGCCCTTTGGACGTTTTGAAATTTTCTTCGGGACGGGAATTTGCAGAAATCGGAATGAAGGGTATTCTTCGTTATTTTAACTACTCCGTTCCAAAAATGATCCTCAATGCCTATCCCAATCTCGTGATGCCATGGGAAACAACCCACGTCGATGAAGGTTTTTGGGAAATCTTGGATAATCAAAAGCTGGCCGTTCGGTGGCTTGTCGAAGAGAAACTCGCTATCCCGCCGGAATCACTCCTGTCGGCCATAAGGGAAAACCGAATTTCAAAAGCCGATTTTTCAAAATACGGTTTATCCTATCTTTTTACGCAATACCTCAGGTCTGTCTCGGGCGGATTGGCGCTCGCCTATCCGCATCTGGAACCTTGGGAACTGGGCAGCGTGCCAAATAGCTTCTGGCAGGGTACGGACGGCAAGAAGAACATTTCGCGCGCCATTCATTGGCTGCTTTTCAAATTGAATATTGCCGTTCACGATATTCCAAAAAGCATTCAAAATAAAATGTTGACCCGTGAAACGTTTAGTCAGTTCGGGCTCGCCACGGTATTTGAGCGAATTAATAAAAAGAATTTGCCGCATCTTATCAATTCGGTTTTTCCGGGCCATTTTGAAATTTGGGAAATCGGAAAAGCGCCCGTAGACTACTGGGATGATCCGCTGAATGCCTATCGTGCCGCAATCTGGGTCGCCAAGAAGGAAGGTTTTATCGAATCGGAAATTCGAAGTGCCGTTCGTTCGGGCGCGCTGGGGATCGAACTGTTTTCAAAGTATGGACTTGCAAGCATGATTCGGCGGAATTTTGGCAATCGTCTACGCCGGGCCTTTTTACCTTTCTTTTTGGAAGATCAAAAGCGTGACGATCTTTTTGCAGAATTGTTGGTCTTGCGTATGGTAAAAAAACAGCGGAAAGAAGAATCTATTTTAGTGCGTCTCGCGAAACGACTATTTTTCAAAACGACACTCAAGCCGGATGAGTATCATAAGAAGCGGCTTTATTCCAGAATGGAAAAACGAATTAAAAAGCGTATTGCGGAATTGATGCGGGGATTTGAATGAATAGCTCTGTAAATTGATTGCCAACCGCCCCCGTTCCCCCGCCTTGCCAAGGCGGGGGCCACAATGAGTTGCGCTCAGCAATAAGCTTTGTGGGGGCGGTTACAGACACTAAATCTGCACCTTGCATTTATGAGGGTTTGTTAATAGAATTCTTAAAATTTTTCGGATATAATAATGCCTCATCCCGTTGGACGAGTCCTGACGCTGATTCATGAAAGCAAAATTCTTAAGGATAACCCGCCCGGTGATCCTTTTAAGAGAAAACTTGTCGTTTATCTGCCGCCGAGTTATGACCAAAACTCCGATCAAAAGTATCCCGTCATTTACCTGCTCAGTTCTTTCATGGGTTTTGGCACTATGTTTTTGTCGCCGCAGGCATGGGGCCTGACGATGGACGAACGGTGCGACAAACTCATTTCCGACGGCTCTATGAAGGACTGTATCGTGGTCATGCCGGATTGTTTTACAAAATTCGGCGGCTCGCAATATATTAATTCACCCGCGCTCGGGCGTTATGAAGATTATCTGATTCAGGAAATCGTTCCCTATATCGATGCAACCTATCGAACCAAAGCGGATGCGGGCCATCGAGCGCTTTTGGGTAAGTCAAGCGGAGGATATGGAGCGCTTTGTCTGGCGGCAAAATATCCGGAAATATTTTCAGCTTTTTACTGCAGTGCGGGCGATATGTATTTTGAATACGGCTACAAGCCGGATATTCCTAAATGTTATAACGCCGTACATCAGGCCGGCGGCTTAGAAAAATTTTTGGCTAAATTTTTTGAAACGCCAAAAAAGTCGGGAGAAATGATTACGGCTATTAATATTATTGCGATGTCGGCGGCGTATTCTCCAAACGCGATAGGAGAATTTGATTTGCCCTTTGATCTTGAGACCGGGCAATTGCGCGACGACGTTTGGAATCGCTGGCTCCAATTTGATCCTATTGAAAACCTGAAGAATGCCGGTTTCGTGAATGGCCTTAAGAAACTCCGGCATCGTTTTCTGGAGTGCGGTTCACGGGATGAATATTTTTTACATATCGGCGCGCGTATTTTTACGAAAAAACTTCGTGAAATCGGCGTGTCTTTTTCGTATGAGGAGTTTGATGACGGGCACATGGGAACGAGTTACCGCTATGATGTCGCGTTGAAAAAACTGAGTGAAGTGATTTCATAATCCGCGTGTAATTGACTTTTACCATAAGGATGGCATGAATAAAATACTGTTAGTAATTCTTCTTGCGACACGTCTTTCCGCGCAATCGCTTGAATTCACAGTGCCGGCGGGACCGGATTCCAATGCATGGGTCGTGTATAGCCTGGCGGAATCTTTGGAGCGTGTCTGGACGGCGACGCGCGATGATTTTTTCTGGACGAGCAACCGTGCCATGCCACCGCGTGCGGATTACCGCGCGCAAGGTACCCTGTCTTTTATCAACTCTGAAGTAATATGGACCGTCGCCTTACGCGATGATCAAAAGGCTATTAATGATAAAATTACGGCCCGAGGCGATTTCCCAAGCGAGCTCCAAAGTGTGAATGAAAAAATAGTCAGTGAAATCTCGAAACTTTTGAAGCGCGAAACCAACCTCAAGCCAATTTTGCGCTGGACTAAAAATCCACAAGTCTATGAAAAGGTCCTCCGCGCAAAACTTGGTGCAACCCGGTCGATGTCGGCGGAAACCGTCGATCGTGTTTTTCAAAGCGCCTTACGCGACGAGCCAAAAAATGGAGCCGTCATGGAGGCATGGGGCGATGCCGCCGCCGCCCAGCGACGTTGGAACGATGCGCTGAAATACTACCGGCAAGCGATCACGGCCGAGCCAACCCGCTTTTCGGCGGAAGAAAAAATCGGCGACTTGCATTACTCCCACCTTGGACTCGTGAAAGAGGCGATTTTTTCATTTCAACAGGCTAGTGAAAAGCGGCCGAACGAGGCGGCTCTCTATGTGAAACTTGGGTACGCCTACTACGATCAAAAAGAGTTTGCACAGGCGAAAGGGCAGTCTCAAAAAGCGATTTCGCTTGCATCTCCTCAAAAAGAGCCACGCACGTTTGCCGACGCAAAGAACTTATCCGGTCTTATTGCGATTGCGCAAAAGGATACCGTGGGCGCGAAAAAATTTTTTGAAGAAGCACTCCAATATTCACGCGAAACATCCGCGGCAAGAAATTTGGCTCGCCTGCATGAAATTCAGCGGCGCCTAAATGACGCGCACATACTCTACGAACGTATTCTGAAAATCGTGCCGCAAGATGCCGAAACGCATATGGCGATGGCCAATCTGCTCTACGAGCGAAAAAAATACACGGACGCGGCCATCCACTATACACAAGCGGTGACCCAGAAGCCGGAGTTGGAAAGCACCCGCGAAAACCCGATCCAAATCATGATTTGGCTCGAGAAAAGCAACCGTCTGAGCGCTGTTTGCGATTCGCTCAGCGATAAACTTTTGGACCACGACGACGACAACGCACGGCTGACGCTCGCGTACGCGGAAACGTATTTTTTGAAACGTCACTCCGAAGCGGTGAACGATTGGAAAATTTTGCTCGCGCGGCATCCGGATTGGATCCGACTCTCTTTTTATTTGGGCGACGCGTATTTCAAACTGGATCAAATCGAGCAGGCGATGAAATATTATTCCGAATATTCCCAATATTCACAAGACGGCTACAGTTTTGCAAAAGGTCAGCTTGCGATGGGCAAAATCCTGATTCGCCAGAAACGCTACGAGGCGGCGCAGGATGCGCTTCTGAAAAGCATTCGAATCAATCCCAACGCCGAGTCGTATTTCTACCAGGGTTTGGCCCTTCGGGGATACCAACTGAATGACGAGGCTATTAAATCTTTTGAGCGTGCGACCAATCTCTTTCCAAATTACGCCGCCGCCCATTGTGAATTGGGCAAAACCTATCTTTCTCAGAATAACTATAAAGATGCTTTTCACAGCCTTGAGCGTGCCGTGGCGCTGGACTCGAACGACTATAATAACGTACAAGCGTTGGCACAAGCTTACATGACGCTCGAACGCTGGGATGACGCGGAGCGTGTATTGCGGCCTTTCACGCTGAGGTATGTAACCAATCCCATTTTATTCTTAGATCTCGGGGAATGCTTTTATCAGCAGGGTAAATTGGCCGATGCGAAAGCGGCTCTGACCAAAAGCCGGCTCATGGATTCGAGTTATGCCCGAACGGATTTCCGAATCGCGTGTATCTTTGCCATGGAACAAAAAAATACCGAAGCGCTGGAGTGGCTAAAAAAAGCATTGGACAAAAAATTCGTGGACTTCTCCGATTTGGCGAAAGAAAGAGCTTTTAAATCGCTGCGGCCGACGAAAGACTACCAACTGCTTGTGACACCTTTCGAAAATGCGTTCCGCGATGAACTGATCCGAAAACTTCAAAAGTGAGGCCCGCATGAGCATGACCCCGGAAAATACTCAAAAACCGGATGTACTACTGGAAGACGATTCGCAGAGTGAATCCGTGCGGCAAGAATTTGGACGCCTCTATAATATCATGCGCGAACTTCGCGCAAAATGTCCCTGGGACAAAGTACAAACTCATGATTCGCTCCGCACTTACCTTCTGGAGGAAACCTATGAAATGCTCGAAGCTCTGGATGAAAAGAACTTTGACGAATTAAAAAAGGAAATGGGCGATGTAACGCTTCAGATTCTTTTTCATTCACGCCTCGCGTCCGAACAAAAACACTTTGACCTCACGGACGTCCTTCGCTTTATTAATGAAAAACTGATTCGTCGGCACCCGCATGTTTTTGGCGACATCCATGTCAAAACCACGGATCAAGTTTTGACCAATTGGGAGCAGATCAAGCTTCAAGAGGCAGGTAGAAACTCTGTCCTTGACGGTGTCCCGAAGGCGCTACCTTCGCTCGTCCGCGCATACCGTACGCAAGAAAAAGCATCACGCGTAGGATTTGATTGGGGTGAGGTATCCGAAGTATGGAAAAAAGTTCATGAAGAAATAGCCGAACTCCAGGAGGCGACGCAACTCCACGATCCAAAAAAGATTGAGGAGGAATTGGGCGATACCCTTTTTTCATTGGTCAATCTCTCCCGATTTATCGATGTCAATCCGGAAGACGCGTTGCGCGGTACGATCGAAAAATTTACCCGTCGCTTCAAATACGTCGAAGAAAAATTTGCGGAGCAAAAACGAAACATGAAGGATGCAACTTTAGAAGAGATGGATCGTTATTGGGACGACGCGAAGAAAAAGAAACTGTGATATAACCATTGCTTTTCGATCGGAGATCCCGACCGGAAAGCCTCATCATTTGGGAGCAACCATGCGCATTTGGATTCTGTTTCTTCTATCGCTAGGGGCATGTCAGAAACGGACCGACGCGGATTGGCGGACGGACTATGAGAAATCAAATTTCCTCGAAACGCCGCGGTATGAAAAAACCATGGAGTATCTGAGGCGATTGGAAGACGCTTCTCCTTGGGTGAAGATCAAGTATTTTAGCACGAGCACACAGGGAAGAAAAAATCCTTTGGTCATTGTGGACAAACGGAGACAATTTAAACCCCGTGAGATACATGAAGACGGACGCGTAATTATTCTCGTTCAGGCCGGTATTCATGCGGGTGAAATTGACGGTAAGGATGCGGGCATGATGCTCATCCGAGATATGCTGATCAACCACAAAAACGAAGATATCTTGGACAATGTTGTTTTACTTTTTATGCCGTTTTTTAATGTGGACGGACACGAGCGATTTGGCGCTTTCAATCGCATCAATCAGAATGGCCCGAAGGAAATGGGTTGGCGCGTCACTTCTCAGAACTATAACTTGAATCGCGATTATATGAAGGCCGATGCACCGGAGATGCGGGATTGGCTTCAAAAATTCCATGTTTGGAAACCGGACCTCTTCATTGATTGTCACGTGACCGATGGCGCCGACTATTCATACGTCGTGACGTATGCTATTGACGAGACCTACAATCTTACCCCGGACGTGCAATCTTGGACCAAGCGTTACGTCGTTGCTCTTAACGATTCCATGCGACAGGCTGGATTTCCCATGTCGCCCTACGTCAACCTGGTGAATGATAAAAATATCCGTGATGGGCTCTCGGGTGGTGTTGCTCAGCCTCGTTACTCGACCGGCTATTTGACGCTCAATAACCGCCCGGCCCTCCTGCTTGAGACACACATGTTCAAAGACTACAAGTCCCGAGTCGAGGGAACGTACCAGACCATTCTGCATACGATGCGATTTATGTCTGATAATGCCTCGTCGCTGAGAGACGCTGTCTTAAAAGGCGATTTGGAAAATTCGCATCTTACGGGAAAAAACATCCCGGTTGACTTTGCAACAGACTCCGCAACGGCATTAAAATTTGACGGGTACAAATTTCACTACGAAAAAAGTGTTGCATCGGATGATTCTATCGTCGTATGGGAAAAGGGAGAACAGGTCTACGATCTTAAGTATTACGATCAGGTCCACACCACCTCGGCCGCCGATGCGCCTTACGCCTACATTATTCCGCAGCAGTGGACATCCGTCATTGACGTTCTGAAAGCGCACGATGTGAAAATGAAGCGCCTGAAGAAAAACGCGACCCTTTCCGTCCATTCGTTTCAATTTTCAAATGCCAAATGGGCAAGCACGCCTTTTGAAGGAAGGCTCATGGTGAGTTTTGATTCTAAGGAAACCCGAGAAGAACGAGAATTTATTGCCGGAGATTATGTGGTTGCGATGAATCAATCCGTTGGAAAAATAATTCTGAATCTACTGGAACCGAATGCGCCGGACGCGCTGATTCGCTGGGGATTTTTTAATACCATTTTTGAACAGAAAGAATACGGCGAGGCGTATAAGCTCGAGGAGCTGGCGCGATCCATGCTCAAAGATTCGACGATAAAGCGTGAATTTGAAAATCAATTGAAGAACGATAAGGCTTTCGCCTCTAATTCCTTTGCGCGGTTCAATTGGTTTTATCAGCGTTCGCCCTATTGGGATCAAAACGTAAACCGATATCCTATCGCAAAAATCATGACGAAAGAGGGATTGCCTAAATGACGTTTGCTGAATTTCTTGGAGACTTCAGAAATCACCTGGAGCAACAGGCTCAATTTTTATCGCGTGTCCCCGACGATAGAGCCGCAGCCAGGCCTTTTCCCGGGAAGTGGTCGGCAAAAGAAATTCTCGGCCACCTGATCGATAGTGCATCCAATAATCATCAGCGATTTGTAAGGGCTACCATTCAAAACAATTTGGTTTTTTTGCCTTACGATCAAAACCGTTTTGTCGATATCCAAAATCCACAATCCGCATCGTGGCGTGATATGATTTCGCTATGGCGGTTATTCAATTTGCATATTGCTCATCTTATGGAAGTGATTCCGGAAGACTTCCGATTGAAGGAATTTGGGAAGCATAATTTTGATCAGATTGCTTGGAAGACTGTTTCAAGTGACAATCCGGCGACACTTGATTATTTTATGAACGACTATGTGGGGCACCTGAAACATCACGGCGAACAAATGCGTAGAATGCTTCAATAAAATGAATCCGGTAAAAACGATCGGAATCCTTGGCGGTCTGGGTCCTGAATCAACCGTTGATTACTACCGGCTTTTCATTCGTCGATTCCAAGAGCGAGACAAATCAGGAAATTACCCCCACATCCTGTTGAATAGTATCAATCTCACGGAGATGATCGGTTATGTCGCTGAAAAGCAATTTGACCTTTTGATTGATTTCCTTGTCAAAGAAATCCATAAGCTTGAGCTTGCCGGTGCGGATATCGGTATCCTTGCGGCTAATACGCCACATATTGTTTTTGATGAAGTCCAAAAGAGGGTGTCTCTTCCTCTTTTGAGTATTGTGGAGGAAGTAATCAAAACCATAAAACGGCTGGGTTTCTCACGGACGGGGCTTTTGGGAACCCGCTTTACGATGCAAGGCGGTTTCTATCAATTAGCGGCCGATCGCGTGGGCATCGAGATTATTGTTCCCAATGAGGAACACCAAAATTACGTTCACAGTATTTATATGAACGAACTTATTCCGGGAATCATTCGCGATTCAACGAAGGCGGGCTTACTAGAAATAATTGAGAATCTTCGACAAAACAAAAATATCGAGGGACTAATTCTTGGCGGAACCGAGTTGTCATTGATTCTAAAGCAGGAGGATTTTCAGGATTTTGAGATTTTTGATACGGCGCAAATTCATGTCGAAAGTGTTTTAGATTACATGTCAAGGTTCTGATTAACTAAAATTTGTCGCTAAAAAACTCCGACAATTTGTCAAGACTGACATTCGATTGTTCTCCCCCACTCATGTTTTTTACAACCGCAATGTTTTGTTCGATCTCGGAATCGCCGAGGATTACGACAAACGGCGCCGCCAGACGATTCGCATCGCGCATTTGCGCTTTCAAGCTCCTCCCAAGATAATCCATCTCGCACGCGAAGCCTGCTCGACGCAATTCAAATAATTTTTTCGACGCGGTCGCTATTCCTTTTTCACCAAGTGGCATGAAGTATATTTGTGACTCGCTATTTGGTTCTGTAAATAAATTTTCCGCCTCCATCACAATAAGAAGCCTCTCAATCCCCGCCGCAAAACCAACCGCCGGCGTTGATTTCCCACCCAATTCCTCCGCCAAGAGGTCATACCGACCGCCACCGCCGAGTGCATTTTGCGATCCAAGGCTTGTGCTCTGAATTTCGTACGCAGTTTTTGTGTAATAGTCAAGGCCGCGCACGAGTCTCCCGTCTATTTCGAATTTCACCTTAGAATCCTGAAGCAATGACTGAACCCTTGTAAAATGAGAGGAACATGCTTCGCATAGATAGTCTTTTATATAGGGCGCTTTGGCGGCGATTTCCT
>JANNSF010000285.1:0-4602 GCA_031402315.1 bacterium
AATATACCCGGTCGCTTAGGCTTTTTGTCCACGAGATAAGTTAATCGCTGCGCATTCGTAATGGCCGCCAGTGTCATCACACCACGGCCACCTGCACCGTATCCCGCAATACGTTTTCCCATAGAAGTCATACGATCAATAAATTTCTCCAAATTTTGAATTCCTTCCTGAATTTCCTTTGCCTGTTTGGCGTAAAACGGGTAACCGGAAAATCCATCCATCCTTATCTCTTTGATTTTGTGCGAACTCCACATAGAGTCTTTTGGAGTTGCAACAACGATCAGCGAGTTGGCACGACGGATTGCTTCCGGCACAATGTCAAAATCAATTACGACGTATCCCTCTTGTTCCATCAAGGCCAAAGCCGTCAACCGCGTCAGATAGATCGAGTGCTCGTGCTCAAAAAGACAATACTCTTTGCGGTTAATGATCTTTTCAAGATCATGAATTTCAATGATAAGGATACCTTTTTGCTGATTGACTACGCTTCTTAATGTATGGAGAAAGCCCCTGGGATCCGGTAAATGATCAAAAGTATACGATAGCATTACAATGTCGGCTTGCCTAAAAGAGGGGGGCAATTTAGAAATGGAATGTTCGTCAAAAAGCCCTTTGATCGACGAGACGCCTCTGGATTCAGCCGCATCACATAATAATTTTGAAGGCTCATACCCGAGAACTTCGCACCCTAGTTTTTGAAATGCCGCGAGTTGTGCGCCATCACCCGATCCTACTTCCAGAACACGCGTACTTTTTGCACTATTGAAATATTTCTTGATTACAGACGTTGAAATCGCGTCCATGAAAGCGGACGCCGTTGTCGAAGCGCCGACCGAATACTGGTAGTCCTCGTAGTAGTCCGTCACATCTACATCGTGGAGCGTTTGAACCGTATTACATGATTCACACCAAAAAATCCGTATTGGAGCCGTAAACTCAGTGCCTTTTTGCTCTTGCGATACAAAATCGTCGGTAAATGGCATATCCGGAAATTCGAGAATAATTTTGAGTTGAGCAGACTTACATATACGGCAAGAGGAACGCGAGCGAATACTATATGACATAAATGATGTTACTCATGGTTAAACGTTGGACTGTACTCTATCGGTGTAATCTATGATTTGTTTTATGCGGCACGCCATTACGTTCACATCCTTGCCGAATTCACTTTCGTATCCGGCGACCGTGCAGCGAATCGTCTCATCGAGATCGAGTACCGGGTGCCATCCCAAATACGTGAAGGCCTTACTAATATCGAGTCTTAGATTCAATGTTTCATGAACCACACTACTTGACTCCGGGCATTCATAGGACCCCTGTTTTAGGTGCAAAATCATCGCCTCAATAATTTTCTTGACGGGCAAGGTGCCGGAAGCCGGAGGACCAAAATTCCATCCGCCGGAATAGGCCTTTCCGTTGTCAAAGAGTTTTTGACCCAGCATCAGATATCCACGCAAGGGTTCCAATACAAATTGCCAGGGGCGGATCGCAAGCGGATGGCGGATGACTAATGGCTTGTTTTGACGAACCGCACGAAAAAAATCCGGTATAATCCGGTGGTCGGCCCAATCACCTCCACCGATTACATTCCCCGCCCTTACGGACGCAACGCTGCACTCGTTTTCGGACCTAAAGAATGATGTGAGATAAGACGACGTGATAATTTCAGCCGCCCCTTTGGAAGCGCTGTAGGGGTCGGAGCCTCCCATAGGGTCATTCTCGCGATAGCCCCACACCCATTCGTTATTCTGATAACATTTGTCACTTGTTACGTTCAACGCCGCTTTGATCGATGGTACAGATCGAACCATCTCAAAAAACCTCACCGTCCCCATCACATTCGTCTCAAAAGTTTCCGATGGATTTTTGTAGCTGTCCAGAACTAAGGCCTGGGCGGCTAAATGAAATGCAATATCCGGCTTTACTTCTTTTGCAAATTTTAGCAACGCTGCAGAATCACGTATATCACCGTCGCGATGATGGACGATTTCATTCAATCCGCAACGGACGAAATTGTCGTCCTTCGTTCTGGGCGGCAAGGCAAATCCATAAACCTCAGCTCCCAGATGCTTGAGCCAAATACTTAGCCAGGATCCCTTGAAACCGGTGTCGCCGGTTACCAGAACTTTTTTTCCTCTGTATACGTCAGAAAATAGATCGGCAACTTGTTTCACCATAGGATCCACGGTGCCTTTTTTTCTTTGACAAGTTCATCCAGCATTAATTTGTCCCGCATTGTATCCATAGGTTGCCAGAAACCATCGTGCTTATAAGCGATCAAGTCTCCATCCTTCGCAAGATCTTCCAGTGGCTCGCGCTCCAAGATTGTCCCGTCGTTCTTAATTTTTTGCAAAAACGAATTCTCAAAAACAAAAAAACCGGCGTTGACCCAAGCGCCATCTCCTTTTGGCTTTTCCTGGAAACTAAGCACCACGTCCTCATTCGTCATGGCCATCGCCCCAAATCTTCCGCTAGGCTGTATAGCCGTTACTGTTGCCGACTTCCCATGGGCACAGTGAAAATCATGCAGTTTCTTTATATCGATATTGGACACTCCGTCTCCATACGTCAAAAAAAATCGTTCACCATCGAGATATTTTTCAACCCGTTTTATGCGACCGCCGGTCATCGTGTCGATTCCCGTATCGACCAGCGTTACGCGCCAAGGCTCCGCCGTATGGTTGTGAATGACCGTATCGTTCCGTCCGCGAAAGTCAAACGTCACGTCCGACTCGTGCAAAAAGTAATTGGCAAAATATTCTTTAATGAGATAACCTTTGTATCCTAGGCATAGGACGAAGTCATTGTAGCCATAATAAGAGTATATTTTCATGATGTGCCACAAAATGGGTTTGCCTCCAATCTCAATCATCGGCTTAGGCTTTAAGTGGGATTCTTCGCTAATGCGCGTTCCATAACCACCTGCAAGAATAACGACTTTCATAAAATTCCTCTCCGACGCATTACAACTTACTTCTGGTTAACAAACTCGGCAACGGTATCCACAACGAATTGAATCTGCTCGCGCTTCAGCTCGGGATAAATTGGGATCGCCATGGAAGATTCGGCGGCGCTATTGGCGTGAGGATAGTCTGTATCTTTTGTTTTCAAATAGGCGAAGCAATCCTGCCGATGGAATGGCACCGGATAGTACACCTCGTTGCCAATCTGTTTGTCCGTCAAATATTTGCGCAAAGCATCGCGTTTTTCAACTCGGATGACATATTGATTATAAATATGGTGATTTTTTACACCGCTTGTCTGGTAAACCGCATTGGGAAGAAGGACTTTATTTTTCGCATCAAAGGTCGTTAACCCCGTTTTTGCCGCGACCCCTGATTTCGTGAAGAGTTCCGTATAAAGATCCGCATTCTCACGGCGCTTATGACTCCAGCCATCGAGGTGGGGCAATTTCACATTCAGAACCGCAGCTTGCAGAGCATCAAGGCGAAAATTCCCGCCAATCATTTTGTGGTAATATTTCGGCTTGCCACCGTGAACCCTTAATACGCGAAGCTTTTCCGCCAAAGCATCATCGTTGGTCGTAACGAGCCCGCCGTCTCCAAAACCGCCGAGATTTTTACTGGGGAAAAAAGAAAAACAACCGATATCGCCAAAATTTCCAAGTTTTTTACCGTCTTTGTACTGAACACCAATCGCCTGTGCGCCGTCTTCGATCACTTTTAACTTATGTTTATTGGCCAGCGCCATGATGGTTTCCATGTCGGCACTTTGTCCAAACAGATGGACTGGCATAATGGCTTTCGTTCTAGAGGTAATTTTTTTTTCGATCGCTGCGGCGTCTATATTAAATGTCACCGGATCCGAATCGACGAAAACCGGTATGCCGTGAAGTCGTGCCACGACGCCCGCGGTTGCAAAAAATGAATACGTCGGAACAATTACTTCGTCGCCATCGGTGATGTCCAGGGCCATCAGTGCCACCAATAGTGCATCCGTACCTGAAGATACAGCAATGGCGTGTTTACACTCCAGATACACGCTCATCGATTTTTCCAACGTTTCCACTTCGGGGCCCATAATAAAATATTGACTCTCGGCCACACGGATCATGGCGGCGTCAATTTCCGTCTTCAGCGTTCGATACTGTGCCTTCAGATCTAACAAAGCTACTTGCATTACTATTTTTCTTTCTGATTTTTTAGAAAACTATACGACTTCCTTCACGCCATTGTTTTCAAATTGATACCGTTTTTTTGATTTTTCACAATACGCAAAGCCATCTTTGTCAAAGTGGAGACGGCGACCGGCTTCGCTGACCCAACCGATGATTTTTCCTGGATTTCCAACGACCAGGGCGAAATCCGGAACATCCTTTGTTACCACCGCACCTGCACCGATAAGAGCCGCGCGCCCAATCGTATGACCGCACACGATCGTCGAATTGGCACCTAGCGAAGCACCCTCTTTGACTAAGGTTTTGATATAAAACTCCGCGCCAACTTGCGGATATTTGCATCGAGGATCCAATATATTTGTAAATACCATCGAAGGCCCACAGAACACATAGTCTTCTAGTTCAACACCTTCGTAGACGGAGACGTGATTCTGACGTTTTACTCACTTCCCGATGTTCACGCC
>JANNSF010000286.1:0-7172 GCA_031402315.1 bacterium
GTTCAAGGCAGGCATAACATGAATGAAAGGCGTATTCGGATGTACAAATTTTCCCGGCCGGCGTGATGGAGATTAATCCAAAAATCAGCCGTATTACCATATTTCCAATTAAGTCGCTCGACGGGGTCTCATTGCCAAAAGCACAAATCTCAAAAGGTGGATGTCTACATCACGATCGCGAATTTGCGATGACCACTAAGGATGGGCAATTTATCATCGGAAAAACAGACGCGCGGGTTCATACGCTTCGATCGCGTGTTGATTTTGATGCGGAGACAATCTCTTTTCGTCATGAGAAGGAGGCGGAATGGAAGACCTTCCATGCGGTGAAAGAAAAAGCGTTGCTTCATCGTTTTTTGTCGGAATTTTTTGGCATGCCGATGGAACTGCAAAGAAACAAGCAGGGGCGATTTCTGGATATCCCGGATGTCAGCGGCGTGACCGTTTTGGCAGAAGAAAGCCTGAGAGCCATTTCGGAATGGTTTCCGGATATGGATCTCGATCAGGTCCGAAGGCGTTTTCGGGCGACTCTTGAAATAGAAGGCGCCCCGGCGTTTTGGGAAGATCAACTTTTTTCAAATCCCGGCACGGCGATCAAGTTTAGTATAGGAGAAGTGTCGCTTCTGGGCATTAGCCCGCGGGCGCGATGCATTGTGCCAACACGCCATCCCGCGACCGGAGAATCGTATCACGCTTTTCCAAAAACATTTTCGTTGCACCGCGGTGATGCGCTTCCGGAAGAATCGCAGCTTCGTGCCTACGGTCACATGTACCACCTGACGGTTAATTGTTATATTCCTCCGACCGAGGTTGGAAAATGGATTCAAGTCGGAGATTCGGTGACACTTTTAGGATCCGTTGACGTGCGTTAGATGGCGCGATCGTGCAGAATATCTTTGCATCCGATATCTTCGTATTCTATCTTTTTCCCAGTACAAATTTGCGAGCCCCAAGGAAAAATTATGAAATTATTTTTTCAGCGTCTCTTTTCGTTTAGAGATCATGATGGAACGATGCTATTGCGTCCGAAAAAGCTTTTTGCCGAATTGATCGTCGTTTTTGTCGGCGTGTATCTGGCGTTTGTATTAAGCAATTATAGTGAGAATCAGAAAATTGAGCTTCAAAAGAAGAAGATCCTAATAAGCCTCAAAAGTGAATTGGCTTTTATGATGGGCATGTATCCCGGTATGGCACAATATCAGGAGAAGATGGTAAAAAATTGGAAGGACAGTCTGAAACAAAACATAATTGATGATTTTTTTGAATACCGATACGTCCAGCCTCAGTATAACTACATGGTTCTTGAGTACGCGATCAACGGCCGGGAAACGGGCGTTGTTGAATTCTCTTTGTATAAAAAGTTGCTTCACGTTTACCAGGCGATAAAACAAGTAGAGTATGCGGAAGAAAAAATGACGGAATTTGGTGCCCAGTACCATCCTATCGCTGAGAGCCATTCAAGAGACTATAATTCACCCGTCTTTTTGCATAATCAGTTTCTTTTCAGTCGTTTTATTGTATTTGCCAATGATCGTGCCGGTATCTTGCGACGTATCGCCTCTTCCGCGGCCGAAGTGTTGATTCAAATTGATTCTAAATTTACGGTGGAAGAATTAGCCGCCATCGAAAAAGAGATTCTAACGGATTACTTTTCCAGCCGGCAGGGTCGGATGCGCGAAGAGGATGTCTATGAATACGCGAAGGGTATGTTTCCTAAAATGTCGGAGGCGCGTATCCGCGAAATTATTGGACAGATCCAGAAATAACGATTGGTTCCGTGATTTATGCTTTATAAGGAATGGACGCCTCATCGCGATCTTTCACATTGCGTCAAGTGCGTATGGATTTTAGAGAATGACGATGCCGCAAAGACTCCCGCTTTTGACACCGTACTGCCGGACGCCTGCGCGGAATTAATAATTCACTACGGCGATGCCTATAGAATTAAGAAAAAAGAGGGAATCGTAATCCAACCAAAAGCTTTTCTATTCGGTCCTACGACAAAACATATTGAAATCGGCCCTACCGGACGAACGGGTCTGATTTCGGTTCGATTTTATCCCGCCGGATTGGCATCGATTGTATCTATACCGGTCAATCGATTGACGAATAATTTTTTTTCGTTGGAACGCCTATTTGGGCAGGCTGGCGTTACACTGGAGGCGCAGGTTCTTAAAGCTACGACGATGCTTTCGCGGAAACGCATTTTGGAGAAATTTTTACGGACACGATTGGATCGCCGCAAAAACGAGGACCCTATTCTTCCTTTCAAACTAACGGACTTGATTGCCAATAGCCCTGAGCCGATTTCGGTAGACGAATTTTCCAAATTATTAAATGTGGGGCGTCGCCATCTGGAAAGAAAATTTATTGCTCAAGTTGGCATGACGCCGAAAATGCTGATAAAAATTGTTCGTTTTCAAAATGTATTCAGGATAGTAAAGCAACACACCTTAACAAGCCTGGCGGAATTGACTCAGCGGGCCGGTTATTATGATCACAGCCATTTTATCAGAAATTTTAAGGAATTTGCCGGCGTGAGTCCGAAGGAATATTTTAAGGAAGATTCGAAACTGTCGAAGCTCTTTGCCGGCGGTCTCTGATTGTCAAAGGAAAATTTTTGGAATTTTGAATCGCCCGGCCAGAACAGATTGTTGCGTTCTTTCTGCACAGACGTATAAGCGCGACAATTTTTCAGACTGCAGACGATCAAGGCCGGCTTCCTTCTCAAAAATAGTCAGATGGTCACGATGCACTTCCAGATCGTGCCAAAATCCAAACCGATCCTGCCACGCGGCGATTTGCGATCGTAAGATTTTGTTTTCCGTCGTCACCTCGTCCGTCATATGATTGAGGATATCGATTTTGTATTTCATTTTTTTGAGCCGTATACGCAGGGCGTGAATGCGATCAGACGGGGCATGGGCCGCCGCAATCAGCAGATCGGGAATAGCCGCGCATCCCTGAGTGAGTTCCGCGACGACTGCCTCTGAACTTGCGCCGGCGAGTTTTTCCAAAATATCGGGCGTGAAGAGGAGCAGAACCGATAGCGGATTAGCGGTACATATTTTTTCAAACCGCGTTTTCTCCATACTCAAATCCAGACCTAATTTTCGTTTTATTAATACGAATCGTGTGTTCAGCCTTTCCCCGAAATAATCACAGAGCCGCAATTGCGTTTGTAAATCCCTCACTCTTCCTGCTTCACGAAAAATCAAACCGAGTTTTTGTCGACGGACTTTCGGCAGAATGTTAAAACCGCAAACCCGCAAAACGCCGGTCAATGCTCGAAGCCGCCTCAGATTCACACGAAGGTCATGGATTTCGTCCGGGTCTAATGTTTTTGCCGAATTTTCAAAGTGAAAAATCGAACGTTCGCAATAAGTCCGGTATAGTGTTTCGATGACCATATATCATAATAAGAAATGAAATCCAGTCTGTCAATTCGTGAAAATTGGAGAAGTCGAAGTAGCTCATTTGATTTACCGGGAGTCTATAAATCAATCTCGAGATCAGATCTGACGAATTTAATTTTGAGTTGTAATGCTAGTCTGTATTGCCTAACTTTTCAATGACCCATAGTAACTAAATCATTAATACGGATTCAATTTATGAAACTTCACACAAAGATTCTCTTAGGCCTTGTATTCGGGCTTGTGGCCGGAATTATTGTCAATCAAATTTTGGGCGCCAATGCCAGTACCGACGAATCCCTCCAATTTTTTATTGCCAATTTTACCGATCCCGTCGGCCAGGTTTTTTTGCGGCTGCTGTTTATGATTGTTGTTCCGCTGGTATTTGCATCTCTGGCGCTGGGTGTGGCCAATCTCGGAGATTTGAAAACGCTGGGTAAAATTGGCACTCGGACATTGGCCTACTTCCTTGTCCTCACGGTCATTGCGACCGTTTTGGGATTATTACTCGTCCACATTTTTCATCCGGGAAAAAATTTCGACCCGGAAACTCAAGCGCAACTCATGAAGCAGTATGGCGGGAAAACTACCGAGCTCATCGGAAAAAGCAAAGAGTTTGAACTAAATACGATGACCTTTGTGGATATGCTACTGCCCAAAAATATGCTTCGTGCGATTATCAATATGGAAATGCTTCCAATTATTCTGCTGGCTTTGTTTTTTGGTATTATGCTCACGCGCATTCAGAAAACCTTCAGTGATTCTCTCACTCGAAGTCTTAACGGAATCAATGAATTCTCGATACAAATCGTTGATGTCGCGATGAGGGTCGCTCCATTTGCGGTTCCATGTCTTGTTTTTGGTGTCGCGTCGCGATTCGGGGTTAGTGTTCTAAAACCCCTCGCGTTCTATGTCATTCTCGTAGTCACGGGCTATATCATACATCTCTTCGGAGTATATTCGATTTTTCTCAAAGTCCTGGCAGGCGTAAATCCTATTGAGTTTTTTCAAAAAATAAAGCCCGTTATGATTACGGCATTTTCGACGAGCTCAAGTAATGCGACATTACCCACGACCATTCGCATCTCGGAAGAAGAATTAAAAATTTCCCCGAATATTTGCGGATTTGTTCTTCCACTCGGCGCGACCGCCAATATGAATGGTACAGCGCTTTATGAAGGGTTGACCGTGCTTTTTCTCGCAGAAGTTTTTGGTGTGGATTTATCGTTGGCACAACAGGCGCTGGTGGTAGTGATGACTGTTCTTACTGCGATAGGCACAGCAGGTATTCCGGGTGGATCGCTTCCTATGATTGTTCTCGTCATGCAGTCGGTGAATATTCCGGCCGAGGGTATTGGAATTATTTTGGGTGTGGATCGGATTCTGGATATGGGTCGTACGGTGTTGAATGTAACCGGTGATATCACGGCCGCGGCGTACATTGCAAAGACCGAAGGACAACCGGCGCAATTAGATTAGCGCACCCTCGCTACTGCGCTGTGAAAAAATCATGGGTTCCGGAAAAGCCATAAATCGAAACGCTTTATTGACAAGATAAGCGGGAATGCTTATTTTGCGCACGTTTTAGGAATGTCTGAATTTATTGGCGTACATCTCGATATTTTGGAGAGTGGATGGGAAAAATTTTTGATCGCGTAAATCTGCCTTCGGATCTGAAAGGTCTTTCGGAGGCCGAATTGCTGCAATTGGCGGGGGAATTGCGCCAGTATGTGATTGACGAGATCTCACGGATTGGTGGTCATTTGGCACCGAGTCTTGGCGTGGTGGAAATTTCGGTCGCACTTCATTATGTATTTAATACACCGACCGACAAAATTGTCTGGGATGTCGGCCATCAGGGATATGTGCACAAACTGCTGACCGGTCGTAAAGACCGCTTTCACACGATTCGTCAAACCGATGGACTTTCGGGATTCTTGAAGATTCATGAAAGTCCGTACGATTCATTCGGGGCGGGTCATGCGAGCACGTCGATCTCGGCCGGCGTGGGGATGGCCGTGGCGCGGGACACGCTTAAACAAAAACATAAAGTCGTGAGCGTGATTGGCGACGGATCGTTGACCGGCGGTATGGCGTTTGAGGCGATGAATAATGCGGGATCGCTCAAAACCGATATGATCGTGGTGCTCAATGATAATATGATGTCGATTTCATCCAACGTCGGCGCGCTATCCAATTATCTCACCGATCTGATTTCAATGCCGCTTTACAATAAAGTGAAGGATGAAGTTTGGGATGCGCTGGGAAAGATGAGTACGGTGGGCCTAAAGGTTCGCAGCAAACTTTCAAAACTCGACGAGGGAATAAAAACTATTTTGACACCGGGTCATTTTTTTGAAAGTCTGGGATTTCGCTATTTCGGACCGGTGGATGGACATGATCTGCCGCGCCTTATTCGTGTATTACACGATGTGAAAGATCTAAAAGGTCCGATTCTGATTCACACGCTGACCAAAAAGGGCAAAGGTATGCCGCTGCAGGATCACGACGTGGATCTTTATAAAATTAACGCCAACAAATTTCACGCCGTATCCCCGCCAAAAAAAGAAGGCGCCCCGGAATCGATTGCGGCGCCAAGTTATACAGATGTCTTTGGCAAGACGGTGGTTGAAATTTGTAAACAATTTCCCAATGTCGTGGGCATCACGGCGGCGATGTCCGATGGTACGGGCTTAAAATACCTTGCGAAAGAAATGCCGGAACGATTTTTTGATGTTGGAATCGCGGAGCAACATGCGGTGACCATGTCGGCCGGTATGGCGCTGAATGGTGTCAAGCCGATTGTCGCAATCTACTCCACCTTTCTGCAACGTGCCTTTGATCAGATCGTGCACGATGTGGCCATTCAGGAAGTTCCCATTTTCCTCTGTATGGATCGGGGAGGGCTTGTAGGCGCGGACGGACCGACCCATCATGGCGCGCTCGACCTATCCTATTTGCGATGCATACAGGGTATGGTCGTCATGGCCCCTAAAGATGAAAACGAACTGAAAGATATGGTCTATACCGGCGTCATGTATATGAAAGGCCCGATCGCCATGCGTTATCCTCGCGGCAATGGCGTCGGCGTGGAAATCAAAAAGGAATTTAAGGCGCTTGAAATAGGGAAGGGTGAAATTCTGCAGAAGGGCCGTGATGCGGCAATTCTTGCGATCGGTGGGATGGTGCAGCACGCTCTCGAGGCTTCAAAAATTTTGGTTCAGAATGGATTGACCGCGACGATTGCCAACATGCGATTTGTAAAGCCGCTCGATGAAGATTTATTAATCGCGATCATTTCGGAACACGATACGATTCTCACCGTAGAAGACAATGTTTTAATGGGCGGATTTGGAAGCGGCATACTTGAAACACTGCACGCGCCTCAATTTGTGGAAAAAGGATTAAAGGTTGACAAACAATTTGTTCAAAAACTATCGCGGCTCCGAATCGAGAGACTCGGTCTTCCGGATACCTTTGTCGAGCACGGGGATAATAATATACTCTATGCGCGTGTCGGATTGGATCCCGCCGGCATTGCCAAGTCGGCTAAATTATTAATAGAAAGCCAGCACGGAGGATTGCAGATCAATCCGGCCCTGATAAAAATGAATTAGGAAATTATGAAATTGAAATTTGGAATGATCGGAATAGTTCTTTTGATTATGTTCACTCTGGCCTGCGGGGCGAAGACGGACGTTACCCAGTATATGACTTCGCGCGAACATTTTGAGTACGCGATGAAGTTCTTTGCAAAAA
>JANNSF010000287.1:0-27431 GCA_031402315.1 bacterium
CTTTGAAGCAGGCTTTTGGTGACAGGCTACAACAAAAATCAAGATTGTAAAGAAAAGTGTTCTCATGTTATAAATCTTGTCCAAGGGATTTTTCCTTTGCGTATTTTGACCAAAATATGGAAATAATAATAATAATAATTCCGAAAAGACTGAAGAGGGTTACTTTACGTACCTCATAATGAAAATATTCGCCAAAAAGTTTAAAGCCACTCAGGTCGGCGGATTCAAAATTCATTTGTTCCTTTGTAATCAACCTTAAAAAGCCGTCGAATATATTGGAAGAGGCGCCATTTATCAAGCGGAAACGCTGTTGATTTTGGATCATGAATTTTGGATTTTGATTTAATATCTAAGGCAAGGAATTATTGATGACTATCCGGTGGATTCATTTTTTCGCAATTACGGTGTGCTTTTCCTCATCCGTGCTTTCACAGGCCAAACCCGTTTCAAGTGAGATTATCGTTAAATGGCAATCGGCTGTGATACCTGAAAAGGCTTCACGCGCGACGAAGAGTCTTCTCGATTCTTCACGCGTTGAAAATCTGTCGAATAAATTGTCCAACGCGTCAAAAGAGTCGGCTCAATTCCAAAATCTTTTTATTCTTAGGACATCCGCCATGGAAGGCGAAGCACTCCTTCGGGAATTGGAAAATAATCCCGACGTCGAATACGCATCATGGAATAACTGGTTTAAAAGCGATGATTTTATTCCCAATGATCCGGGCCGTGACAGCACCTATTGGATCGAACTTATTCGCGCTAATAAAGCGTGGGATCTACAAAAAGGAACCCCTAAGGTTGTGATCGGCGTTTTGGACACAGGTATTGACTACAATCACGAGGATTTGAAAAATCAGCTTTGGATTAATGCGGGAGAGACAGGAAGTGATGGGCAAGGCCTTGATAAACGCACGAATGGCAAAGATGATGACGGAAATGGATTCGCCGACGATTGGCGAGGATGGGATTTTGTGGACGCGCCGTCGTTTGATGATGGAGGCGACTTCAAGGATATTGATAATGATCCGTTTGATGAGAACGGTCACGGTACGGCCGTTTCGGGTATTATCGCCGCCGAAGGGAACAACAGGCGAGGTTCGATAGGTTTGGCATTCGGATGTCGTGTGATGGCAGTTCGGGCAGGCGGGAAGTCGGGTTTTTTGCAAGAGGATGACATCGCACAATCGATTATTTACGCCGCTTCAAATGGAGCACGTGTGATCAATATGAGTTTCGGCGACGTGGAGTTTTCGCCGCTTTTACGCGATGCGATTCAATTCGCCTACTCAAGAGGGTGCATTCTGGTTGGTTCTTCCGGAAACGGAGGCGTGTCATCTCTTCACTATCCATCGTCGTTTGATGAAGTGATTTCGGTGGGAGCGACGGATGCCGGCGATTCGCGTGCGGATTTTTCAAATTATGGCGCGACACTCGACGTCATGGCACCCGGCGTGAATGTTTATTCTACAAGACTTGGGGGAGGATACGACTATTTTTCAGGTACGTCCGCTTCCGCACCAATGGTTTCGGCGCTCGCCGCATTAGTGGTTTCACAAAATCAAAGTCTCACCAACGAGCAGGTGAAAGGCATTCTCCTGGCGTCCACTTCCGATTTGGGCGATAAAGGCTGGGACCCGTTTTATGCGGCCGGGCGTGTCGACGCCTTTCGTGCACTCAAAATTCCGTATGGAACTATTGCAAAAATAAATTCACCGGCGACGAATTCAGGCTTCACCGATTCTTTGACTCTCTATGCAACGGCGGCGGGCGCCTTGATGGAGTATTTTTCAATATTTATCGGGATCGGGAATAATCCCCAAACATGGCAGATGGTGTACGGGCCGGATTCCGCACAAAAAATTGCAGACAGCATAATTACTATTAGAAATCTTGAGGACGGTTCGTATACGCTTCGTCTTGCGGTTCAAAATAAAGACAGAACGACGATTGAAGATCGGGCTCGGATCATCATAGATCACTCCCCACCGCTGATTTTTAATGCTAAGATCTTAAAAATGACCGACGCCAGTCAATATGGCTATTTGGTCGCATTTGATACGGACGATTACTGTTCCTCAGAACTTCTATACCGACCCCGATTTTCATCGGATAATTTTTCAACACTTCCTATTCAGGCTCTTGCCAACCATCATATTGTCTTCTTTTCAAATGTCCGAGGCTCCTACGAAGTGTTTTTGCGTGGAACTGCCACCACCGGATACACGGCCGAAGATCATAACGGGGGCAACAATTATATACTAAGTTTGAATGACCCTGATATTCCTACTCAAACTCTGATTCTGGATACGACCCTTCATTTGCCGCCGGCGTATATTTTGAATCGTACGGTTGATTTTGATCGCGATGGAAAAAAGGAACTTGTTGTGAATGAATTGAATGCGAATGGAGCCTTTAGTGTTGTAAAACTGTACGAATACGATCCACTGGCCGTCGGACAATTGCGCGTAATTAAGAATTTCGGATTTAACGGCATTCCTCGCGATGCCAATGACCGCGAGTCTTCACACAAATTGGCCATTGGAAGCGGAAGTTATTCGACAATTTACGAAGGGGATTCCATTCCGACTGCAATCACCTATAGGGATACCAATGATTTTTGGATCTCGAAATTTGGCAATACGGAAGGGGACTCGCTTGTGGAAGCAGTATATAAATCCGGAAAAAGATATGGCGTTATTAAGCAGTCCGGCTTTAAGGGCTGGACGAATTCCGCGACGTTTACGAATCCAAGTCCAAGATCCAATCTGATTGGAATTCCGGGATCCGCGGTCGGAGATTTTGATGGCGATGGAAAGCCGGAAATTCTGATGGGCGACTATGACGGAGATGTATACATCTATGAAAGGGAGGGTTCGACTTATACTCCAACGTGGCGTGATAGCCTACCGCTTGTGGAAGTCAGCGGATTTTTGGGCAGCGGTGATTTTGACGGAGATGGTACTCCAGAATTTGTTGTCGGCGGGCATACCCTGGATGCCACATCGGAAGCGCAACAGGCGGAACAATATTGGACGTTCCGGATTTATAAGAAATCGGGCAATAATGAATTTGTTGTCGCGTGGGAGCAAAATATTTACGGCTATTTTTCTTTGAGGGATAATCCGAGTGGCATTGGAATTGGCGATGCCGACGGCGATGGTCAGGATGATTTATTTTTAAGCCTCTTTCCCAATGTCTATGGAATAAGGTTCCATGGCGGTGATTATCAGATTTTTTGGTATCATGAAAACTCCGTTAGCGGCACGGTGGCGATTCAGGACATGAATGGCGACGGTGTGAATGAAGTGTTTATTAATGATGGCGAAAAGGTTTCCGCCTTTCGTTCGGCAGGGGCGAATGTACTTTCTGCACCCAGCGGCTTTTATGCGGTGCCGCGCGACACGAATAAAATAGAAGCGCATTGGCTTCGCGATCCGAATGTCGATTATTTCAAATTGTATCGTGGAAATTCATCTTCAGCTCTGGCTTTATTTTCGGTCGTTTCTAAAAATGCTTCCGATACGGTAGATAATTCTGTCCATGAGGGTCTTTCCTATTTTTATGCATTGACATCCGTAACTCAGGGAATTGAAAGCCCCGCGTCAGTCATTTCGAAAGCTATTCCAAATAAAAAGCCTTTCGTCCTCAGCGCGCAAAAGGTTTCGTACAACCAGGTGGCGGTTAAATTTTCCGAGCCGATAGATCCGAATTTTGTGTTTGACATTTCCTCGTACAATTTGTCTCCGATCGGGAATCCGACAACGGCAATTCCGGCGGAAGGTGGTCGCAGCGCCTTTTTGACATTTCGTAATATACCGGTTGGAAATTATCAATTAAGAATTCAAGGTCTTGCCGACGCGGATCAAACGCCTATGGATAGTGCTTCGATCGCCATGGTCTTTTCACCCGATCAGAAATTGTTCAAGGTCACGCGGTGTGAATATCTTGGCAATTCACATATCAAATTAACATTCAGTGAAGCGGTAGAGAAGAATTCATCAGAAAATCCGGCGAATTACCGGCTATCCGAGGGACTTCGTTTGGTATCCGTCGCGAGGGATAATTCCACTCCGACGGTTGTTCAACTTAAATTAACAGGCCGACCCTTTGGCGCTTACGGCGTGACGTACGCCATTTCTGTTTTTGGTGTACAAAGCGTGTCCGGCGTTCCGCTCGATACGGTGAGCGGCAATGTTGGAGGCATTGCATTCACATCTGAGTCGATCGAACACGCCAGAGTTTATCCGAGTCCTTATCGCGGAGAGACCGGGGGAATTACATTTGGTAATCTGCCTAACGACGCGATGATTAAGATTTATTCAATCGGCGGAAAATTTTTACGTGAGATTTCAGGAGGCTATGCAGGTGGAATTACCTGGGACGTTCGTGACCTTTCCGGGAATGCTGTTCCTTCGGGCATTTATATCTATCACATTATATCGCAGGGTAAAAAAAAATTGGGAAAACTGGCGATTGTAAGATAGCGCAAAGAGCGGTGTATATTCGGAGAAAATATGACAATTATCATTTTGTGGGCAGAGATTGTCGCATAGATTTCAAGCAACAAAGGGTGGGCGTTATGGGGAAATCAATCAAATTTTTGTTCTTACTCAGCATTTTTTGGTCATCGTGCGATAACAAGGATTCCGAGGACAGTAATGGTCGCGCATCTATAGATTCCTGCTATGCGGATACGTGTGACACTAATTGTCGTGGAATTCCGGGTCAATGGCAATTTCTGGGACTCAAGGAAGAGAATATAATCTCTGTAGCGATTGATCCTTCGGATGAAAGAATCATTTATGCGGGAAGCGGATTTGATTTTAGTGGTGGGTCAATTGCAAAATTATTCAAAAGCATCAATTGCGGAAAGACGTGGGACACGCTTCTCGTAGGTAGCTTTGGATGGAATTTCAATGATATCGAGATAGATCCCACAAATACGAATACATTGTATATAGCGTCCGGTGGCTATGGCTCCTCGACCCATTTATTGAAGTCTTTGGACGGAGGACAAACATGGGCCGAGAAAACAACAGGGATGACATTTCCCGTGGGTGAAACATGGGTTTACAACATCACCATTAACCCCAGAAACACATCGGAACTGTATGCCGGGACAACGGGTTGGGGTCGCGGCGACTTTTATAAATCCACAAATGGGGGCGAAACATGGATGGATATTGGTGCCGACACGATCAATAACACCTTGTCGATTACGTTTGACGACGATGATCCGAACACGCTGTATGTCGGTACTTACAATGTATATAAATCAACGGAGAATGGAGAATCATGGACGTCATTGGGAGATGCCAACGCGTGGGGCCTGATACAAGATATCGTGATTCTTCCAAATAAAGACCTTTTGATCGCAAAGTGGAGCGGGGTATACCGGTATAGTAGTCAACATAAAACTTGGTTTTCAATATCCGGAGGCATTTCGGATAGTGCATTTGTTAGAAGGCTCATATTAGTCCATGAAAAAGTATATGCATTGGTTGGCCGTATTCCTTATCCGGGGATTTATTCTCAGTCCCTAACTGGAACGGTCTGGACCCAAGTTGGAACAACGGGTTTTAACGGTTATGGCGATCTGCAGTATTCTGCAAAAACCAACGCTCTTTATCTTGGGGGCAGCGGAGTGTACCGAATTTCTTTAGAATAAGGCTTCAGGCAAGAATCAATTACGCTGCTAATTCATTGAACCAATAAAAAACCCGAATCGTATTGAAGATTCGGGTTCAAAATTGAATGGTCTTTAGCGATTACATTTTTGCCGTCGTGTCTTTTGGCATGGAATTCAATATTTCCTGACGACCGGCTTCCTTGGCTTCGTTGATCGCTTTGTTACGAATGATATTACGGAATTGGTTCGGAGAAATTTTGACGGAGCCTTGATTAACAAAGGTCCCGAAAACTTCGTCGTTGTAATACAACCAAATATTGAAGCCCGGCAAAACATCGTCGGCCAAGAAAGTTTGGTTCAAGAGTTCTTTGGCGCGATCCGGTTGAACGTTCTTTTCTTTCGTTAAGAATTCAAAGCACACCTTATAGTGGCTGTCGCCGGCTTTCACCGCGTAGGGTCTCGGCAATTTGGCTTTCATGTCCTGAAGATCGGTGGAAAGCTTGTCAATTTGCTTGTCGCGATCAATGATTTGAGTCAAAAGTCCTTTGGTGCTGAGGTCCTGTTCCTTTTCGATCATTCCCTGCAGCAGTTTCAACTGTTCGCTATTAAGCCCCATCATCGAATCGGGCAAAACGATGGGTTTTTCATCAGCTTTACGCTTTTCATTGTATTGTTTGACGGCGTCCACGATTTGGGCATTGATTTGGCCCATCTCCTCATTTTTCTTGCTCACTTTTTGCACGAGTCTCTGAAATTCTTCGATATTCGATGGCTTGTCGCCGCAAGCAAAAAGCGACAGCATCAAGGCTCCGGTTAACATACTCTTCATCATGGCTCTCCTCTGGGTTTTAATACATGGGTTCTAAAATCGGCGGATTGTAGTATCTGAATACATGAAAGTCAATAAAATTATGGCGAAAATAGTCTTAAGTCAGGAGCCCATACTTTTTGACGTATTCCTTAACACAAATGACAAATGTTGCATGACTCCAGGTGAGTGGCGATACGGATAACGGCGCGTCGCTGAAGGGATGAACCTGTTCCGCAAGAATACCCGACTTAAGCGCACGATCCGCAACCCAGTTTAGTATGGTTTGAGATTCCTTCAATTCAGCCCGAGTCCTGGCCTTCGCGATTTGATATTGGGCAATCCACAAGGTGCAGATGAACCAGGGATTGCCGGGAACGTTATTGATATCCTGACTAACCTGGTGATAATAATCGTTTTCATAACGGGCAAGCCCGCCAACATCTGTTTTACACCACAGACGTTCGTAGATGGCGCGCATGGTGCTCTCTATTTTTTGGTCGTCGGGATCATAGACCCCGAAGGCAAAGGCGGCAAACATACTGGAATCAATATTCAGGTCACGTTCAAAGTCGCCGTCCGGTTTTAAGTTGATCATTCGCAGAAAGCGTTGATGTTCCGTGCTGTATAAATGAGTACTCATCGCCGTCTTCATTTGATCGGCAACCTCGCGGTATTGCGTGGCTTTTTCCTCATCGCCAAATGCGGTCGCGAAATTGGCGGCGGCACGTAATCCGGCAATGACAGCCGATGTCGTGAAGGTCAGAATACCATGACGCTCTTCCCATAGATCGTAGGAAGCATGGGGGAGACCGGTTTTCGCATTCCGGTAGTGGCACATAAAGTCCGCCGTCCGGATAACAAGGGGTCCGTAAAGCGGGCGTATGAATTCAACGTCGCGATATCGTTCGAAATGATGCCATAACGACCACACAACGAGCGCGGTCTCGTCTTCTTGAATCGGTAGAATCGGATGTCCGTCTTTTATCCAAGGATGCCATGAACTGGCCAGCGTACCGTTGGGATTATATTTATGCAACAGATAGCCGTTGTCCTTGATCACATTTGCGCAAAATTCAAAAAAATTGCGCGTAATGGTTGAATAGCCCGCGAGGTCCAACGCATAGGCCACCAGAGCGCCATCCCGAGGCCACATATAACTGTACGTATCACGCCCTTCAAATGTAATGTCAGAATCATTGGCCGCAATAATTGCCCCTTCGTTATCCGACTGTGTTCGAATCGTAAGCAAACTGCGATGGTAGATGTCTACGATTTTTTCGGGAAGGTCGACGAAATCCTGCTTTTCTTTGTGAATCCAAAATCTCCAGTAATCCGTAATGCGTTTCAATACCTTATCCGGATTGTACTGGCGAATAAAAGCATTGTGGTTTGCGCACTCGCCATAAGTCTTAGCGGCAATAATCCAATAATAGAAGTCATCCTCTCCGCGCGGCGGGAGTTTCTGCAGATACATGCCGATGGTCGAGTCTACGGAGCCTTGCGCAATCGCGTGCATTTCGAGATTACCGTCTTCGGCGTCACGCCACGTGCCTTCAAGATTTCCGCCCTTTTTCCCAATGGCGTAGTGGTGGACACCAAAGTGGTCATCGTTGTAGAAATTGATAAGAAAGTAGCGATCGCTTTTATAGTGCATAATACAATCGACCTTGGGGTCGTAAAGCGCCGTATCGCCGACGTCGGACTCTGCGATATTAAAACATTGGTGAAAAAAAACACGAACATCACGAGGCTTATCCCAAAGATTTATCACCTTGATTTTGCGAAGATATATATTGTTATAAAAATCAACGGCGTCATTACAAATAAGCTTTAGACCAAGCTTTTCATTTGTCAGAACGACCTCCGTGACGAGCGTGTCTTTAAGATAGCGCAGTTCCTTTTCCCATCCGTCATTCATCCAGGCAAATTGCCCATCGGCCCAGACACCGAATTTGCACTCTTGACCCATCACGTGATTTTCTTTTCCGACATAGGGAAAATACAAGTCGCGGATATAATAATTTTTGTCGAAATTGATGAGCAGAGACCCATTACCGACCGGAATGTCACGAGGCATAGACGGAACCTTTGGTTATATGATTTCCTAAATTAAGCAATTTATTTTAAGTCACGAATAAAATAATGAACAAGCTATTGTTCTGAATTCATTCTCCCTTGAAAACGATTTGGAGGCGAATTGGAAATTAATTGGATTGAGATATTCGGCTTTCTCACCGGAGTGGGATGCGTTTGGCTGCTGATCCGTCAGAGTATATGGAATTGGCCGGTGGCTATTGCCAATGCTGTTTTTTACGCCATCGTATTTTTCAATGCGAAGCTGTATGCCGACATGGGGTTGCAATTCTTTTTTCTGGGCATTAATGTTTACGGATGGATCGTTTGGCGCAAAGAAAGCGTAGAACATAAACTGTCTCTTTCCCATACCCATCTATCAGAAGTTGTAACCTTATTTTTCATAGGTATTGTCAGCGTCTATGGAATAGGCCGGTTTTTGAGTTTATTTACGGATTCGCCGGTACCATTTTTAGACGCGACCATTTCGACCATGAGTATTCTTGCCCAGTATATGCAGGCTCGCAAACGAATCGAAAATTGGTTCGTCTGGATCATCGTCAATATTATTTCGATCGGGGTTTATTATTTGCGTGATCTGCACTTCACGATGGTCTTGTATATGATTTTTTTGGTGATGGCGATTGTGGGCTATAGGGAATGGCGGAAGAATTATATCCCTGTCGATAGGGCGTGACGTTAACGGTATTCTCCAACCAACATTTCAAAAATAGAACAGTCCGCACAGTTAAATTCCTCGCAACGCCGATGGAGTTGTAGCAAGCCCTGGGCAAACTGAATGGAGTGCTTTTGGGCCGGAAGTTTCAGTTGTTTGGACATTGTGGTAAGCACTGAATTCTTTTCAAAGCTGGAGACGCTTTGATAGAGATCGCGCAACTTCCTGTTTATTGCCGTTTCATTTTCAATTTCTGTTTTAAGAATGAGAACAGGAAAAACCACGTTAACGATAATCTCCGAAGAACGTTGTTTTCCGATCAGATCCTGAGGATCCCGTTTTCCCGTATCGCCCCACCAATAGTGATGGCTCCAATACCCGAAAGAAGATACTTCAAATAAATCCATCCAGCGATGTACCCACTGTGTGTTGTCGGATAAGTGCGTTATGCGGTCCAGGGCTTCTGTGAACGATTGATTCCCGAGTCGCGCGAGAACTTTTGATAGTCCGGCAATGCGCAGAGTCGGAAAATTAGACGGCCGCATACGGAATAGTTTCCAATCGGAAATATCCATGGGCGGGATGGAATTGGATTTTTGAAATTCCCCGTAGATTTGTTCGAGCCGCACCATAAAGGGAATCAGATCGGCTTCTGCATTTTTTGAAAACTCGAGTAGGCCTCCGACCCCCAGAAGGATAGCTTGAATACTCATTATGGCGGTTTCTTCTTTTTGTTCCGCCGCGAGTTGCTTTAGAAAAGCATAGGGGACTTTTTCGGCCAGTTGACCAAAGGGCTTCCGATTTTTTGAATAGCCGAGCGCGTCCATCAAGCCGCGATAAAGAATTTCGTTCCAATCCAAATTATCATTTTTCACCGTCGTGCGATATTTATCCACTTTATTCTCGAGCCGCATGACTCCATTCATCAGAATCCAATCATGCACTTTCGACGCGGGGACTTCTTGAATCTGGTCATGACAAAAATAATCGGGATTGGTAAGCGCATTGAGTTTGGCGGCAATTTGCGCCAGTGTACCATTTAGGATGTGCCTTAATTCAACCGTAGGTAAATGCGGAGCGATCCGGTCATTCTCTAAGACCGCGTGAAGAATCACGTTCTTGTAATGAGGATTTCCCGAGTGGTGGTGCTGATCCCAATGAGAAGTTTTGAGATGAATTTCTACATCACCGGATAAAACGTTGTCACCAATTTGGATTTTTGCATTCCGGAAATCGGGTCCTTCGTCGTGATTCCATGTTCCCTGATCGAGAATCCTAATAGGAATGCCTGTCGTCGTTTTCATTTCATCTACACGGATAAACAGAAAATTCCAAATCGCCTGGATGATTTTCTCCGATACGTGTTCGGCGTTTTCGCGAACGCGCGCATTGGGATATTTTATTTCGGGATAGAACATATTTCCAAAATTAGAAATAAAATTCAGAGAATGAAATTTTTATTGATGAAAATGTTACCGCACTGGAACGGTCGGAACGGTGGCTTCGATTCCGTTGGCTGTTAAATCAGGTATGCGGTCCGATGTTGCCGTATTGATTTGGTATTGCGCGGAGTACTAAAACAACTTAAGATGGCGGGAATCGCGTGCGGCTCAGGCATAATTAACCTCATCGGCTTGGTTATCGTTTTTTCAGGACAGGAGCTTAATTGAAGACAATAATTAAAAGAATCTTACAAATTGCAGGGTTAACAATCGCGGCATTTATCGGGTTTGTCCTGATCTATATGGCGGCCGCCTATGGTTTGTCCAGGATAAGCGTTGATGAAGAGAAAAACGCAAAAGACGAAGTTGCCATTTACATAAAAACTAATGGTGTCCACACGGACATCGTTGTACCGGTCCGAAACGATCAGATGGACTGGAGCAAAGAAGTAAAGTTTTCAAATACTCGATCGTCCGACACAACGTTTCAATATTTGGGAATGGGCTGGGGCGACAAAGGATTTTATCTGGAAACTCCGAACTGGTCGGATCTCAAGGTCTCCGTCGCATTTAGAGCGGCAACAGGACTGAGTACTACAGCTATTCACGCCACGTATTTCAATTTCATGATCGAGGATTCGACCTGCAAAAAAATAATGATAAGTAAAGAGCAATACGGGCGGCTCATCCGTTATATCACAAATAGTTTTCAAAAAGACAGTGACGGGCACTGGATCAATATAAAAACAACTGCCAACTATGGTGAAACGGATGCCTTTTATGAAGCGAATGGAAGCTATAGCATGTTTCACACATGCAATACGTGGGCGAATGTCGGCTTAAAAACGTGTGGACAAAAATGTTGTCACTGGACACCTTTTGATACAGGGATATTCTTGAATTATAAATAGCTGTCAGGTGGAGGTTTAGTCACTAAGTAGTAGACGCCATTCAGCCTTTTGCTCTAATCATAAAAACCTCCCACAATCAGGGCACAGGTATACACTTGGGTATACAGTTAGGTATACAGGTGACAAAAGTGGCGATTTTGAATTCTACAATGTTCTGAAATGTGACGATAAACTTACATAGGTAAGCCAATCATTCCTGGCGGAATGAGTCTTCTAATCGACGACAGCACGGCATTGGTATTTATTAACTTAGGATGCAAAGCGGACAAATAATTCAGAGCATGAAATTCCTATTGCAAAAAAAATGGAACCTTATATATTAGGGCGCCTTTAAGAACTGCCGAAGTGGTGGAACTGGTAGACGCGCTGGACTCAAAATCCAGTGAGAGCAATCTCGTGTGGGTTCAAGTCCCTCCTTCGGCACACGAAAGCCTGTAATAACAAAATTACAGGCTTCTTTTTTATCAAACCCTAATCTAAAAGGAATGTACCATGAAATATTTATCCGGATTGCTCGCGATCTTTGGAATGGTACTGACCTGGTCACTCATCAATCCAAAGGATTATTTGACCTGGGTACTCGAAGTGTTTCCGGCCATGATCGGTGTTACAATCCTGATCATAACGCGTAAAAAATTTCGTTTCACCAACCTTGTTTACTCACTAATCCTGATTCACAGTTGCATTTTATTTGTCGGAGGACATTATACGTATGCGGAAGTGCCACTTTTTGATTGGATACGCGATGCGCTCGGACAGTCGAGGAATAATTACGATAAGGTCGGACATCTCGCCCAAGGTTTTGTGCCGGCTTTAATCATAAGGGAATTGTTTATTCGCAAAAGCGTGGTTGCTAAAATCGGCTGGCTTAATTTTATTATCATTTCGATCTGTATGGCGATCAGCGTAACGTATGAATTCATCGAATGGTGGGTTTCTCTATTAACCGGAGAATCGGGAGATTCGTTTCTTGGAACTCAAGGGTATATTTGGGATACGCAGTCGGACATGCTCTTTGCGACGATCGGAGCAATTATAGGGTTGATCATTTTATCGAAATGGCATAATCGGCAACTGAAAAAAATGTTTGGGAATACAGACTCATAGGTTGGTTGAAGCAATGCTTCCTACGCATTTAATTAAAATGGAACAATCCTCAACAAAAAGACCGGACATGAGCCCGGTCTTTTGCAATAATAACATATCTAAAACATATCTAAGTCGTTCGTTACGCGCTGGGGCCTTTCCAAGGCTTGTATTCGATCCAGTCGTTTTCTTTGAAAATATCTTTTAGTGCGGCGCGATCTTTATCGTTTGGCAAAACTTCGTACGTATGTTTTTTGAACTGTTCTTCCGAAAGAAGATTGCCATCCACGCTATACGGTTGCTTGGCATAGATACCGATATTGCGATTGAATTTAGCGTCCGGCAAGTAAAGTTTCGGCTGTTCTTCGGTCAGCAATGTATTCATATCGTCCACGAGCTTCTGGATTTCGTCGATATACATTCCGCGCGCCATTTGATTAAGCTGATCCTTTTTCGCTTCCTCGTCGGTCTCGCCTTCATTAAAGCGGCCCTTAAGCCCCCAGACGTAAGCCCAGTGTGCATTAGAAGAGCCATCGGTCCCGAATAAATCGTACGCGGTCGGAATCCATTTATTAAAATACTTTTGCACCATCTCGACCGGAATTTTGCCGACCTTGAGAATGCGCTTGAGACCGTTATTGCCCGTGCCAAGATGAAACGATTCTTCCTTAAGCATCGGATTCATGCTCATCGCAAGCGGCATAAAGGCCGAGTGGCTGAGCATCTTGAGCTGGAATTTTCCATCGCGATCAATGAATTCCGTATAGGTGTACATGTCCAGCCAATTTTCCATGACTTCATTAAACGAACCGAGAAGGCGTTTTTGTTCGTACGCACGGCGCTCGAGAAGCTTCATCGCTTCTTTTTTGCCGCCTTCGCCAAAGTGGGTGACGAGAATGTGGCTCATTTGCCAGCCGTGGCGCATTTCTTCGGCATTGATACGCATCAAGGCGTACAGATCGTAATCGCTCGGCGCACGATCGACGAGATAACGCTGTTGCTCGACCGAGGCGAATTCCGTATCGCCCTGAAACACAATCAATTGCTGCAGAGCATCGCGAATACCTTGATTGGGAATATCGAGGACGCGCTCCCACTTACGATCACCGGCGAAATCACCGAATTCGATTTCGTTATAGCGAAGCGTCTCATATTTTGGGCACAATTCATACGTCGGAAGGAATCGTTTAAATGTCTTGTCGTCATACCCGATATCTTTTTTCCATTCCGCAAATAAATCAACCCAATCATCAAACGTGCTGACCTGCTGTGTGCGTGCCATATGAGATTCCTTTCGTTGGTACTTAAAATGTATAATTAATTATTTATAAATCCTTTTAAAAAAATTTCAACCATCCGATGAGCGACCTTTTCAATAGATGTTGATTTTTCACGTCGTGCTGGGTTATACCAGGTGTAGGTCCAATTCATCATCCCAAAGAGATAAAGTGCCGCAAGTTTGATATCTTCCGTCATACGTACGGATTTTTTGCGGCTTGGGCCGCGGTGAATCTCCAGGAGGATAAGCTCCAATCGGTGAACGTAAGCTTTTTTCTGCTCATTGATGATTCTGAAATTGTCGCCGGTCAGGGAGTCGGACTCATGCGCCAGAACTTTCATGGCATCCAAGTTGGCCACAAAAAACTGAAGGTGATTTTGCACAAGAATATGCAGTTGCTCCGAAGGATTGGTTGTCGACTGTAAGCGTTCATCCAAAGAACGTACGACCGAATCAAAAGAGTATTGAGAAATTAGAAAGAGCAACTCTTCCTTCGTTTTGAAATAGTGGTACAACCCTGCCAGACTGGTATTCATGGCGCCCGCAAGGTCACGCATGGAGGTGTTGTGGTAGCCGTTTTTTGCAAAGAGTTGGGCTGAGCGAATCAAGATATCACTCAGTTTGAGATGGTATCGTTCTTTCAGAAAACGAATTTCCGGTGCAAATCGAACGGTCTTTCCGGTGCGGTATTCTTTCCTGGAAGTCATCGTGCCTGACGCTTGTTTAATTATCGAACGAACGTTCGGAATATACTTTCAGAAAGTCAAATTGCAAATAGAAAAGTGTAGGAAATTTCCTGTCAAACAGAATCAATTCGAGCGCAACAAAACGGCTTTATTTGAAAAGTAGATTAATTATAGTTATCCTACCGCATGCATACCGTAGTCGCTAAAAAACGTTTTAGTCAAAACTTTCTCCACGACGTTCACTATCAGCAAAAAATCCTTGCCGCCTGTGAAATTTCATCGCACGATGAAATTATTGAGATCGGATGCGGGACGGGGGCCCTTACCCAAGGCCTGATTGCAAGCGGCGCCCGTATTCATGGTGTGGAACTCGATCCGGATATGATTGAAATTCTTAAGACAAAATTTTCGGGCGTACCGAATTTCACATTATACCACGCCGATTTCCTCAAGTGGCCGTTTCCCGATTTTGCCAACCCGGTAAAGGTCATAGGCAATCTGCCGTATGCCGTGTCGAGCCCCATCTTATTCAAACTCATGGAACACTCGGAAAAAATACAAACGGCAACCGTGATGTTGCAAAAAGAAGTGGCGCAAAGGATTGCGGGGAAGCCGAATTCGAAAGATTACGGTATTTTGTCGGTGTTTTGTCAATTGCACAGCGATGTTAAAAAATTGTTTGATGTTCCCTCCTCCGCATTTACACCGCGCCCCATGGTGGTTTCTTCGATTTTGCAGATGAAATTCAAACCGTTGCCTGATGAATTGAGTGACTATGAGAATTTTAGATCGCTTGTGAAAACGGCTTTTAATCAGCGCCGAAAAATGTTGAGAAATTCCATCGCAGGATTTTTACAAGGCGGGGAATCGCCGGTCAGTTTGGAATTAAGGCCGGAAGCCTTGGGCGTGAAAGAATTTGTTCGGCTGAGTAATTTTCTTGTTGGTAGCGAGGAATAGGATGAACCAATTCCCAAGGGGTTGACTTAAAGTAATTAGCGCGGTCATGCTGAGCCCTTCCTTTGGCAGGACACGCTCCGCGAAACATCTTCTATAAATTGTAGCTAATCACATTAAAGAGCGTCGAAATCCCTAAATATTATTCCTCTATTATAACAATCGCCGATGCATAATGATCGGAGTGCGTTAGGCTCAAGTGGATTGTTTTGCCGTCGAGCGCCAATTGCAAATCGCGGTAGGTCCTAATTCTTGGAATGCCGGTTTCATCCATGGTGACTTCCGCATCCGTCCATTCATGCGCGTGGAATTTTCCCACGCGGAGGGCTTTAATGAGCGCTTCTTTCGCGGCAAACCGAGCCGCAAGCGAAGGGTAGGGATTTGACTTGGACTCAACGTAGCGCTGTTCCTCGGGCGTAAATATACGTTTCAAAAATCGATCGCCGTATTTTTCGCAACTCGACCGGATACGCGCTATTTCTACGATATCATTTCCGATGCCACGAATCATTTTTTTGCATCTTCCAGAATTTTGCGCGCCCGCGCAAGATGAGTCGGAGGAACCCAGTCCGCAATGGTATCTAACGTCTCAGAAATTTCGTCTACGGAGGCTCCGACATTGCGAGCACCGCGGATATGCGATACGAGTTGACGATCCCGCCCAAGTGCGGTGAGCGTTGCAACGACGCAGAGTTCGCGTACCTTTGCGGTCAAGACCGGACGGCTGAGTATTTTACCATACCCCTCGTACAACATCCACTGGTGAATTTCCGGGCTCAAGGATTTCATGTTCGCCATCAGCTTTTCAAAATTTTTTTGATAAATGTGCATGCATAAATCGGCGCCGTCCTCCTGGATCCGGTCGAGAGAACGCAAATCATCGTAATTTTCATCCCGGAGTTTTTTTTCTTCGAGCATAGCGTTTAGAACAATCAGCCCTTCGATGGCGTTGGGGAAACCGCTAAAAAGATAATTTTGTAAAATCGTCTCTTTGATGCGCAGGACTGAACCGCCGGCAGAAAGTGCCTGATCAATGGCCGACCGCGTTTCTTCGGGGTTATATAGAGCAACGGCTACAGAGAGTCGCAGAAGAGCATGTGTTTCATCTGAGATTTTTGAATTCATCGTGCAAGCGTTTTCGGTTAATGGTCACGCCAATTTATAAAAACGGCCGCACAAATGAAGTAAAAAAGTGACAACGCTTAGTTATCCTACTTGAAAGGATCCGCGAATTTTGGATCAGAAATCAAAACCGTGTCGGTCAGAGTTTTCATGAAGGCCACCAGCGCCGCTTTTCCCGCCGCGGAAAGATTGAGACGAATCGGGTTACCACCAGGGTCTTTAAGTTTATTATCCAAAGCCGGCCCCGGCTTTATTCCGCTGTTGTAATGCTCAACAACTTGTTCAAGCGTTGATAGTCGACCGTCGTGCATGTAAGGACCTGTCAACGCAATATTCTTCAGTGAAGGCGATTTGAAAATGGTTGTTTCGCCCGAGTCCAAACCATTACTCTGTGAATTGGCCGTCAAGGCAAAGGTTGGAGCAATATGACATCCGGCGCAACCCGCTCCACCTTGGGGAGGTGGTGTTAAGAAAAGCATTCGGCCATTATTTTCTTCCGCCGTGAGGCCGGGGACGGTATTGTTAAGACCATTGTTTTGATCCTGCGCGTTATAAACCAAGGCGTATCCATCATCCCAACGGCTCCGGACAGAAACCAAACTCCTTCCAAATTGCGCGATTGCTTTTTGAATCCGATTTTCAGTGATGACCGTATCGCCATAAACCAGGTAAAACAATTCAGCATAATAAGGAAGCGTATTAATTTTCTTCAACAGTGAATCGAGTCCGCCGTGCGCGACATCAAAGCCCATTTCCACACTATTTTGGAAGGGCTGGGTTGCCTGCGCTTCCAGGGTATTGGCACGCTTATCCCAAAACATCTTGCTTGCGGAAAACCTAGAATTACCCATTCGCATCGAATGGGCCGAGGTAAAGGCGCTTCCGCTGAATCCCGGACTGAATTTCTTTTCATCGGTAAATCCCAGAGATTGTTTGTGGCAGGATGCACAGGCCACCGTATTATTGATACTCAATTTCTTATCATAAAATAACACACGGCCCAATGCCGCCCCTTTGTTCGTAACCGGATTATCCGAGGGTGTGTTGTCAAGATTAGTCAATAGAGGTGCGTTGTAGTGAATCGGGTAGGCCGGGTTGGCATAATTAGGCAGGTCGTTCGGATCCAGATTTAGCGTAGCTTTGATGTAAACGTAATCACGGTACTGGTTTTCAACGGTCGTCCCATTCTCCTCGGTATCGCAAGACAGAATGAAAGAGATGAACGTCAACGGTAAAAAGCGCTTGAAAAATTGTCGTATTAAGTCGAGAGTTCTTTGCATTGTTATCCTTTTGTTTTGCATCGTCGTTCTGAAGATTAGACGACAGACTCCGAGAATTCCTTCGGAAGACAAAGAACAATTCTAAAAAGTATTCGCGGAGTTTCAGGATTTTTGAATAGGCAGAGTGACAATAAATTCGGATCCACGATCAAGCGCACTGATTACTTCAATCGTTCCACCGTGTTTTTCAATGATGCCATGCGTGATCGCAAGCCCAAGTCCCGTGCCTTCGTCCTCGGGTTTGGTCGTGAAGCCCGCTTTGAAAATCTTTTTAAGGTTTTCCGGCGATATTCCGCTTCCGCTGTCTTTGATTGAAATCTTGATACGTTCCTCGTCACGCCACGTTGAAATCCAAATATCACCTTCTCTCTGGATCGATTGGGCGGAGTTGTGAATGATATTGACCATCACTTGGGTTAGCGGGCCGGGAAGCCCGCGGATGGAGGACTTATTTCTATAATCGCGGTGAAATTGGATGAGGTGTTTGAATTGTGGTTTGACAAGATTTATGGCGCGTTCGATCTGCTTCTCGATCTCGACATCGGCCCATTGCTCGTCGTCACGTGAAAATCCTTTAAGATCACGAAGCAAATCAATGGCAAAAAGAGAAGCATTTTCAATATTCTGCATGATCTGCTCATAATCGTCCACGAGGCTTGATAACTTCTTTTCCCTCAAAAGCATTTGCAGTTCGACGTGAGAAATTTCGGTCGAATTGATGGCATCGAATATCTCGCGGATATCTTTCCATTCAAATCGGGCAAGGCTCACGCTGTTATGGATATTGGCGATCGGGCTTCCAAGTTCATGCGCCACGCCGCTCATGAGTTTGCCCAACGCCGACATTTTTTCTGTCTTAAGAAGGCGCTCCTGTGCTTCTTGCAACTGGCGATACGTATTTTCTGCTGCTTTTTTCGATTGATAGTGCTCCACGGCACGGCGGACGGTGAGTTTAAAATATTCACCGTCAAATGGTTTCGTGATGAATTTATAGATTTGGCCTTCGTTGATCGCCGAGATCATCAGTTCCACTTCGGAATATGCGGTTACCATTATACGAATCGCATCCGGTACGATGGCAATGGACTGTGCCAAAAAGTGGGAGCCCGATATTCCATCCATTTTTTGATCGGATAAAATAACAACGACGTCCGGATGATCTCGCAGTGTGGCCAGGCCATTCTCACCGGAAGTCGCCGTGAGAACCTGAAAATGGCCGTGCAGAATACGTTCCATGACGTTTAGAATGGTTTTCTCATCGTCCACGCATAAAACTTTCGGCAAGGTTTCATCGACCTTGTGTGGTGTATCCTCTAAGCGTTTCATACGGATCTATCGAGCGATTGCAACAGGGGCATGCTTTTTTTTCTGCCGGACAATAAGGCTTTGTTTTTTAGTTTCGGATACTAGGGCGTGTTCCAGAGCTTCATCAATTTGTTCAATAAAGATAAATTTAAGCGATTCACGAACGTACACCGGAACATCCTCGAGGTCATTTTGATTAAGCTTCGGCAAAAGTACGATTTTGATTCCGGCACGGCGCGCGGCAATCACCTTCTCCCGAATGCCGCCCACCGGCATTACTTTTCCTCCGAGTGTTATTTCACCGGTCATAGCGACATCATGACGTACGGCGCGTCCGGAAAGGAGCGATGTCAGGCAAACGGCAAGAGCAACGCCGGCTGAAGGTCCGTCTTTCGGCGTAGCCCCGGAGGGTATATGAATGTGGAGATCGCTTTGCTTAAAAATCTTAGAATCTAGTCCAAGCGAGTCCGCACGGGATCGTATGTAGGATAGTGCGGCGTACGCCGATTCTTTCATAACATCCCCAAGTTGCCCGGTCAGATGGAGTCCGCGTGAACCTTCCATCCGGCGGGCTTCGATAAAGAGAATTTCTCCGCCATTTTGAGTCCATGCAAGTCCTGTAGATATACCTACTTCGTCTTCACGACGGGCCGTTTCAGGGAAGATCTTTTGGGCACCGAGGTACGTCACAAGAGTCGATGCGGAAATTTTGCTTTTTGTTTTTAAACCCTCAGCCTTTTTACGGGCCAGTTTTCGACAGACATTGGCAATTTCACGTTCTAAATTGCGAACACCCGACTCCCAGGTATAACTTGAGATCATCTGCGTGATTGCGTCATCCATAAATTCAACGTCCGCGGGTTTCAATCCGTTTTCCAAAATCTGACGCGGCACAATATAACGTTTTGCGATTTGAAGTTTGTCTTCCGTGATATAGCCGGAGAGACGAATTATTTCCATACGATCGAGGAGAGCCGGAGGAATAGGTGAAAGGTCATTTGCAGTGGCAATAAACATGACATGGGAAAGGTCAAAAGGCAAATCGATGTAGTGATCATTGAATGCAAAATTTTGCGCAGGATCCAGAACTTCTAAAAGGGCCGATGCCGGATCGCCGCGAAAGTCCTGACCGATCTTGTCGATTTCATCAAGCATAAATACCGGATTAGAACTCTGACAACGGCGCAATTCCTGAATTAGTTTTCCCGGAAGCGCTCCGATATAAGTCCGGCGATGGCCGCGAATTTCGGCCTCGTCCTTCACGCCACCAAGGCTAAAACGAACAAATTTCCGTCCAATGGCTTTTGCAATCGAGCGGCCGAGGGATGTTTTTCCAACGCCCGGAGGGCCTAAGAAACATAGGATTGGGCTTTTGCTGTCTTTGCGCAGTTTTTTGACCGCCAGAAATTCTAAAATTCGATTCTTAACGTCTTCCAGATCGTAATGGTCTTCGTCGAGAATTTTCTTTCCCTTTTTAAGATCAATGCGATCCTGAGTTCGAATTTCCCATGGTAATTCGAGAAGCCAATCGACGTACGTTTTACTGACGGTGTATTCTGCCGCGGAAGGAGACATTTGAGCAAGACGATCTATCTCACGAAGTGCAGCCTGACGCGCTTCCTTGGGCATGCGATTTTTAGTGGCGGCCGCGCGAAGTTCGTCTATTTCAATGGATTCATCCTGCTCACCCAGCTCATGCCGGATGGCTTTGAGTTGTTCTCGCAAGAAATATTCTCGCTGACTCTTACTGAGTTCCGCATTGACTTCGGTCTGAATTTTATTATTGAGCTCGAGAAACTTGATTTCCCGGTTGATGGCGGCCATGAGTTTGGTGAGGCGTTCTTTGACGTCCAGTTCTTCGAGGATCGTCTGCTTCTCGGGCAGCTCCATATTCATACTGGACGCGACCATATCGGCGAGTTTACCCGGATCCTGAATACTGCCGATGATTACTTTCATTTCATCCGGCAGCATCGGAGAAAGCGATACCATTTTTTGAAAATTATCCGAAACACCGCGCTGAAGCGCGGTCAATTCCAGCGAGCCTTCGAAGTGTGATTCGACCGTTTCTATGTCGCCCGTCCAGTACGGTGTTTTTTGAACAATAGTTTTCAGTCGAATACGGGAGATACCCTGGATGAGAAGCCGCATGCTGCCGTCCGGCACCTGGAACATCTTGAGTACATTGGCGGCGGTGCCGATGGAATATAGGTTCTCCGCTTTTTCTTCATCGGGACTTTTTAGCGTAAAAATTCCGATGATTTTCGAGCCGCTGAGGCTTTCCTGCACCAGTTTGATTTGATGTTTTTCGGATACAATAAGAGGAAAAACCACATGCGGGAAGACGACCGTGTCATTCATTGGCAAAATCGGAATGCGCTCGGGTATCACGGTTGGGTTTAGATCGGCCATAAAGAATCAGTTACAATTTATTCGATGACGATTTTCGTCACTTTGGAGGCCTTGCTCGTATCTTTCTTCAAGCGAACAACTAAGAATCCGTTTTCATAAGCGGCTTTGATGGACTGATCGACAATACGAGCGTTGATCTTGACTTTCCTTTCAAAAGAGCCAAAATCAATTTCCATTTTGTGAAAATGTTTTTTTTCCGGAAGGGATAAATCCCGCCGCAGACCACTGACCTTGAGTACGCCGCTTTCGTAAAGCAGCGAGATATCCTCTTGTCGGACCGATGCAATATCCATGACGACGAGGAATTCATCATCCGTCTCAATGACGTCGGTCGGCGGATGCCATCTCTTTTCAGCATTCAATAGAATCGGATATTTGGCATTAAAAAGATTCGAAAATATAAAATCCATTTCTTCGTCCGAGCCGCGAAGGTGATGGATCGAAAATTTTGAATCGTCGTCGCTGTCGTTCATTACGTTTAGATTTTAGACTTAAAAAAATAACCGACATCAGGATCGGTGGTCAGAGTCTCTCATGAATGCGTAAATATAGATTTTATCATGGCGGAAATGCAAGGCATAAAAAATTCAACTCCGAGATTGGAAACATTCTTTTTGTGTATCCGGTAGGGATGGACTATATTAAGATTGGTTCTGCTATATCTGTTTCGGCTGCTTTAGGCAGTATCATTTCGATATTATTCCCGACCCTGGAACTTCAATGGCTGAAGGATTCGATGCGGATGCAAATTCTGAACAATCTTTCCATAAAGCGAAAACTTATCGTACTGATTACCGGTGCGACCTTTACGAGCCTGGCCGTGAGTTTTAGTGTCGTCGCGTATTATCAGGTGCAGACTTTTCAGCGGGATGCCATCGAGCGTGGCGCTTTACAGGCGCAGTTGCTTGGCGAATATTGCGCACCCGCCATTGATTTTAAAGACAATGCCGGAGCGCGTGAGACTCTATCTAAGATGGACGCTGTGTCCTCCGTACTCTTGGTTGCCATTTTGGACACATCGGGGCGCGAATTCAGCGCCTATCGACGCAACCATTTTGCCGTCGCCGGTAAGAAGGCCGAACGTGACCATAACGAATTTCTTTATGGATTACTTCACATTCATCGGCGAATTGTATACAAGGGTGTGGAATACGGATCCGTCTATCTGGTGGCCACAACGGAAGAAATGCAAAGTAAGATCAATCGGTTTATTTTTACAATGACATGGATCGGTATTGTCATTCTAGTCGGGACCTATCTACTGGCGCAGCGCCTTCAGGGAATCCTTTCAAAACCCATTCTGGAATTGGCCGAGGCGACCGAACGTGTGAAGAAAAGCGGTGATTATACCTTGCGCGTGACGCGCGACGCCAAAGATGAGATTTCTGTTCTTTACGATGGATTTAACGCCATGCTTGAAGTCATTCAGGAACGAAAAGAAGAGCGCGTTTTGGCGGAAAAGAATCTCGCCTCAGAAAAAGAGCGATTGCTTGTAACGCTTCGCTCTATCGGCGATGGCGTGATTACGACTGACATGGATGGACAGGTCGTACTGATGAATGATGCCGCGGAAAAATTGACGGGATGGAAACAGGCCGAAGCGTTTGGCCAGAAGCTCAAAGCCGTTTTTCACATTGTCGATCAAATAGAAAAAGAAAACATCATTCTTACGAAGATCATGGGATTATCGGAATTGAGCGATCAGCGCAAAGTTTTGATTTCGCGTGACGGGAGCGAAAAAATAATTTCCGACAGTGTATCGCTCATTCACCAGACGGACGGGAAGCCGATCGGCGTGGTCATTGCGTTCCGTGACGTGACGGATAAACTTAAGATGGATGCCGAGATATTGAAGGCACGGAAAATTGAGTCGGTCGGTATTCTGGCCGGCGGCATAGCGCACGATTTTAATAATATTTTGACTTCGATCATCGGGAATTTAGGCCTTGTTCGTATGAGCGCAAAAAACCACGAAACGGAGGCCGTTATCGAAGGCATTCGTGAGGCCGAGAAGGCGGCGCTTCGCGCAAAAGATCTTACCCGGCAGTTACTCACGTTTGCTAAAGGAGGAGCGCCAATACGGAGGTCCATGCTGCTGGCCGACTTGGTTCGTGACGCGACAACCTTTGCCCTGCGAGGATCCAACGTCTCACTATCCCTCGACATTCCGGATAATCTCCCGGCCATTGATGCGGATGAAGGTCAAATCAGTCAGGTTATAAACAATTTGATTATTAACGCCAAACAAGCCATGCCGGGCGGCGGCGTTATTGCCGTCGGTGTATGCGAAGTATCCCAATTGCAAACGATGGCGCAATATGGCTTGCAAATCAGGCCTGGGCGATATTTGAAAATCAGCATCAGCGATCAGGGCGCGGGTATTCCGCCGGAATACGTGGACAAAATATTTGATCCTTATTTTACGACCAAAGAAACCGGCACCGGGCTTGGGCTTACGTCGTGTTATTCGATTGTCAAAAATCATACCGGACTCATTACGATGACTTCCGCGATCAATTTAGGGACGACGTTTGAAATTTATTTACCCGTCACGGAAAAGAGATCCTATGTGGACGCGACGCCGCTAACATCGGGCCCTAATGGGCATGGCAAAATTCTCATTATGGACGACGAGGAGATCATTCGGGAGATGGCGGTCAAGATCTTGTCGAAATTTGGCTATACCGTTGAGTCTGCCAACGAGGGCGAAGATGCCATTAAAAAGTACTCCGAGGCCATGAAAAAAAACGTGCCCTTTGATGTGGTAATTTTAGATCTTACCATTCCGGGCGGCATGGGCGGCAAGGAAGCCATTTCAAAATTGAGAGAACTCGACGAAAACGTCGTTCTTATTGTTTCCAGCGGCTATAGTAATGACGCCATTATGGCGCAACCAGAAAAATTTGGTGTCGCCGCGGTATTGACAAAGCCCTATACGATCGAAACAATGAGTGGTGTGATTCAGCAGGCCATGGAATCTAAATCTTAGCTTGTCACCACGATTGATCCCGTCATCTATTCAATTGACAATTCACGATATTTTTTCTATATCATTTTGTGACCTAATAAATAACTATAACTAAAGGAATACAATGCCTTACGATGAAAGATTGGTTACGCCGATGCGTGCCGAGTTAACCAACGTTGGTTTTAAAGAATTGAAAACGGCGTCCGAAGTCGATTTAGCTTTGGCGGAAAAAGGAACCCAATTGCTTGTTGTCAATTCTGTTTGCGGATGCGCCGCGGGAATGGCCCGGCCCGGAATTGCGATGGCGCTCAATAATAAAGATTTGCCCGATCATTTGACCACGGTTTTTGCCGGACAAGATTTGGAAGCGGTCGCCCGTGTGCGTGCGCATATCAAAACGTTACCGCCGTCATCGCCCATGGTTGTGCTGTTTCGCGATGGTCAACTTGTGTGGGCGCTCCAACGGTTCCAAATTGAAGGCCACTCCGCGATGGACGTAGCCAATCAATTGGCGTCTGCATTTGAAAAATACTGCAAAGAAGAAAAGGCCGCTTAGTACAACCAACATATTCTTCCGCGACGCACGCTATTATTTATAGAGAAGGCGTGGTTGCAAAATATGACAAACGATCGGAGTTGCTATGAAGGCCTTCTGGTACCTGTTCTTTCCCTTTCTCGCTCTCGCGCAGAAAACGGATTATGAATTATCCCTCGATAATCTTGCCCATCATGAAGTGACGATGTACGCTACGTTTTCAGGTGTATTGACGCCGTCGCTGGATGTGGTTATGAGTCGCACCTCACCCGGACGCTACGCGGTCCATGATTTTGCGAAGAATGTATACCGTGTTCGCGCGGAAAACTCCAAAGGTAAGTCGCTTCGCGTTGATCTTGTGGAGCCCGGCGTCTGGCGCGTGGAAGCACATGACGGCACGGTCAAATTTCGTTATTCACTTTTTGGGGATTGGTGCGACGGCACCTTCGCGTCCTTTGATCTGACGCATGCTCATTTTAATATGCCCGCGGTGTTTGTCTGGGCGAAAGGTTACGAGGAAAAGCCCATCTCACTCAAGATTTTGAATGTGCCGAGCACCTGGCAAATCGCAACACAGCTTCCTTTGTCCGGGAAGTATTCGTTTTCCGCTCCGAATCTTCAGTTCTTTATGGATAGTCCGATGGAGATGGCGGAACTTCGTTTTCGCGAATGGAAACTTCCGCAGGAAGGCAAGGAAATTCCATTTCGTATGGCGATCCATACCCGTGCAAAAGAAGAAGAAATATCGGCGTTTGCGAGCATTTTGAAAAGTATTGTCCTTGAGCAGCAAGGTGTTTTTGGAACATGGCCTGTATACGATCATGGGAACTATACGTTTCTATTGGATTTCCTTACGTACGCCGAAGGGGATGGTATGGAGCATCGCAATTCGACGATGATCACCAATAGTGATACACTTTCGAGAGCGTACGAAGATCAGGCCGCGACGGCAGCCCATGAGTTTTTTCATTCGTGGAACGTGGAGCGCATTCGCCCGAGAAGCCTGGAGCCTTTTGATTTTACCCGAGCGAACGTATGCGGCGAATTGTGGCTGGCCGAAGGATTTACAAATTACTTCGGCTTTCTTACGATGCGTCGTATTGGAGTTTATAGCCTGGATGAATATGCGAAAAAACTTTCGCGGGCGGTAAATACGATGGTCAATTCGCCGGGACGCCAGATTACGGGCGGTAAGGGTATGAGTTCACAAGCGGTCTTCGTGGATGCTGCCACTTCGGTGGATAGGAATAACATGCGCAACACCTTTGTATCCTACTATACGTACGGGGAAGCAATTGGATTGGCACTGGATTTGAGTTTGCGTGAAATGGATCGGACGCTTGATGATTTTATGAAACTGCTGTGGGTCAAATTTGGTAAAGAGGAGCGTCCCTACACGTCCGACGATATTCGAAAAACCCTTGCGGAATTTAGCGGGAATGAAAAATTTGCGTCCAATTTTTTTGAAAAATATATCAACACGGGTGAAGCGCCGGATTTTGAAAAGCTTCTATCCCAAGCCGGATTTCAGGTTCAAAAAGCAAAGAAGTCTAAACCAACTTTGGGCCCGGTGAATTTCAATTTTAAGAGTGGACAAGCGATCGTCAGCCAGGGGATCTTGAGCGGATCGCCTCTATATGCAGCTGGTATTGATCGGGACGATATTATCAATAAAATAAATGACGCATCGATAAGGGAGGCATCCGATTGGAATGACGAGCTTAATTCCCACAAGGTTGGAGATACGGTATCGATTGTGTTTGAACAGCGGGGGGTTTCCCGGACGGCAAGGATAACACTTATTGAAAATTCGGAATTGGAAGTTGTCCCTTTCGAAGTCTTACAAAAACCGATTACACAAGAAATTGAAAATTTTCGCAGGTCCTGGCTTGGAAGCAAGGCCTTGACAAAAAGTCCGGAACTCAAACGTCATTGTTCCAAATGCAAACGCGCGTTTTCATTTGAAAATCGATTTTGCTCCTTTGATGGAACGGTTCTGAGTCTTATTCCTTAATTCGGTCCTTGGAGGTTTGATGAAAACAATGCAGGCGATTGTCCTCAAGGAAATTGGCGGTCTTGATAAACTGGTCTTTCAGGAAGTGGAGGTGCCCCAGCCAAAGCCCGGTGAGGCGCTTGTTCGCGTCAAATACTCCTCACTGAATCGTCGCGATTGGTGGATTGCCCAAGGACTGTATGCAAAAATAAAAACACCCGTCATTCTTGGCTCCGATGTATGCGGCTTTGTCACCAATGTTGGGAACC
>JANNSF010000288.1:0-2700 GCA_031402315.1 bacterium
GGTCGCGCGCGTCGCGGCCAATCGCGGAGGTCAGGTTATGTCGCAGGATAGCGGTTATGTAGCCACATTCGGCGACCAGACCCTGACGGCGAATACGACCCTGTTTGTAGATCGTGATGCTTCTGTTTTCAGAAGCTTAGCCAATAATCAAATTACATGGGGTCAGATCGGAAGTGCCTACTGGATTCGTGCGAATGGCAATAACTTACGCGGTGGATTTACCGGTACGATGTCCATTTCCTATCCCCAAAATGCTGTTGCAGATGGCAATAATGATGGCGTCATCAATGGCCTTGACGAACTCATGATCAACGTGGCAGACAATCAAACTCTTGTTGCGACCACGGGTTTTCAATTTGGCGTGTCGGTCAATATTCGTGAAAAGAGTGTTGACACCCTAAATAATAAAGTCACGTTCCAGGTTGTACAATTGCCAACGACGGCAACCCGTCTTTCACTCGTCTTGGAGAATGCGGCGACCTCGAATCCGGGCAGTATTCAGGTGAAGGAAATGCGCGTTGGTAATATTACGACGGCGAGTGGAGCTACATTGAATCAACGTAATTACGTGAGTTCAGGTAATATCAATTTCACGGCGGTAGTTTCAGACAATTTATCGGCAATCCTCAATGGATCTGCCATTGTCTATGTTGACGGAGTTCGTTATGGCGCCACAACAGTTACAAACATTGTAGGATCGAATACAGTTCGTGTCACTATGCCTGTAACCGGTACAGATCTTCGCGAAGGCGTTCATAAATTGCGTTTTCTCATTGAGAACAACAACGGTAACCGCTATGATAATACGATGGATTTTTATGTCGACAATACGACGCCTCGCGTAAAGAATGGCACGACGGTCAAGAGCGGCTCAGAACCTGAGATTTCGTTCGTAATTCTTGATCCTACGGTAGCCGGTGTTGCTTCCGGTATCGATACAGTTCGTTTTGTGGTTGATGTTTTTGCCACACGTTTGGCACGTCAAAATGGCGACGGACCGGTCAATACAGAACAAATTGAAGTTGAGGAATTTTTGGTTCGCTATACGTCGAGTCAAATGACCTTTACGGGTCGTGCGGACAGCCTTGTCGCTACGCTCAAGCTTAATCATAATCTTGAGACGGCTGGACTTACAGGATTTGAAATTATTGTTCATGACGGTACGGCTGCCGTATTTAATGGCGGCGATCCTGGCGGATTCAATAATATCAACCCTGCACAGTACACGGTTACCAATGGTATCTTTGACATTGCGGGTAATAGAAGCTACATCGCGGACTTCCGCATTGACGCGGCGGCGCTTGGCCTTTCGGGCTCGGGCGCGCTTTCGATCAAAGATTTCCACATGTATCCGAATCCTTTGACCAAAGGAAAAGTAGGAACGTTTGTCGCTCAGGTTGGTGGATCGGCTAAGATTGAAATCTTCGATTTCATCGGTCGTAAAGTAAAAACGATTGAAAACGCAGTGGATGGTACACAGTTTGACGGTGGTAACTTGGCAAACGGTGTGTATTTTGCAAAGTTGACCGCAACCAGCGGCGGCAGCAAAAAATCCAAAGTATTTAAGATCGTTATTGCGAAATAATTAATAATCGGTTTAAGGTCCGTCACGCCACTCAGGCGTGACGGTTTCTTGAGCTAACCAATGAAATCGCAGATAAACAAAGGAGAATATATGAAAAAAACACTGCTCACACTCTTCGCGCTTATTGCGCTGGGAACGACGGTTGTCAAGGCGCAGAATTATGGCGGCGCTTATCTTCAAATGTCCACTTCGGCGGCCGCCAGCGGCATGGGACAGGCTTATACGGCCCTTTCCGGCGACGCAGCATCCACGTATTGGAATCCTGCGGGGCTTGCCTCGGTTAAGAATTTTAGCTTCGTTTTGTTGAGCGCCCAGGGCCTTCAGCAAGATCGCGTTTTTAATACGGCATCCTTTGCCTACCGTTTGCCGATGGGTATGACCGTAGCGGCGAGTTTTGCGCTATCGGGCGTCAAAAGCATTGACACATACAGTGATGCTAATGTGTCGACCGGCTCCGACGATAACGCCAATACGGTGATCGGACTTTCTGCGGCCCAGTCTATGGGAAGTAACCTTTCCGTCGGTGGCACGGTACGCTACATTAGTCAGGATTTGATCGCCAAGAAGGAAAAGGGCTCGTCCATTGACGTCGGTATGCGTTACGCTATGGATAAAGTGACTTTTGCGGCTGTGGCTCAGAATGTCGTAGGTAAAGTTGGCAATGATGACCTTCCGAACCTGCTTCGTCTTGGCGTCGGCATGAGTGATGCGAAAGGGCTTGTTGTCGGTGCGGATTATGTCATCGAAGATATTAATCACGGCGGCAGCAACAAGTTCGCCAACATCGGTGGCGGATACAATATGGAATTCGGCAGCATGATGTTTACGCCTCGTGCGGGCTTGCAGAACGCGAATTTTGCAGCGGGACTTGGCCTTTCCATGAAAGCCGGTTCTATGAATATTGGTATCGACTATTCGTACGTCAATGAGAACAGCGCCATTTTCGGTGCGAATCATCGCGTAGGAATCACGCTCTCCGGAGACTAATTGATTTAGTAGAATTGTTTCTTATAAAAGCCAGTCCCGCAAAGGACTGGCTTTTTTGTTCAATTTTCTGCCAACGATGACTTTGTTTTGAGATGTGACTCTAGGCAGTCGTGGCAGAGTAAGGGTCG
>JANNSF010000289.1:0-9433 GCA_031402315.1 bacterium
CACCCCAAGATCGCAAGAATTTTGAAGCAAAAACAAAACTGATGATCTCTCAGTATGACCAATACGTCGTTCTGGACTCAATTCATATCAGAGGCCGCGCGACTTTGGGCGAGAATATTGGAGATCTTGGCGGTGTCGAATTGGGCTATGCAGCATTTCAGAAAACCGAACAATGGAAAAGCAAGCAGGTAATACGCGGTCTGACTCCTGATCAGCGATACTTTTTAGCCTACGCATACGCCTGGATGATTCAGGCCACCGACGAATATCTTGCGGCGCGTGTGATGTCCGACTATCACGCACCGGCCAAATATCGTGTGATCGGGCCACTGAGTAATAACGACAAATTTTATTCTGCATTTGGCGTAAAACCCGGTGATCCTATGTATCGGGCCGATTCTTTACGCGTGTCGCTCTGGTAAATGCTTTCAAGTTTTCAAGAGATTCAGCGACAGATAGAACTTGCCGCCAAGATATTAGAATTTCCGGAAAAATTTTCCGAAGAGGATCTGGCGGAAATGTTCTTTACCAGTACGGCCTCGATTCGTCGGGATATGAAGACCCTGCGGGAAAGTGGATTTGCCGTTTATTCACGAAAGCGGGCATTTCGGGCAGAAGCCGATCTCAAAATCCTCACAATGCTTATTTCGGCTTGCTTGTCGGTGGGTCAGAATGATACGATTAAGAACCTGCCTTTTGTCGTTGAGAAATTACAAAATCAGACGCTTACATTTTTTGTGGCCACGATGCGTGCGATCCGCGAAAAACTACAGATAGAAATCGAATACCGAGGTTCGCGCGAGGACGATCCGACGTGGCGTACAATTTCCCCAATCGCATTTTACAACGCGGGTAAATCACACTACCTCATTGCCCTGCATCGGGACCAACCGAAAATGTATATTCTGGAGCGTATCTACCGTTTCCGGGCAAGCAAGCAGAAATCGGAATTGAAAGAAATTCCGTCGGTCTCCGAACTGTTTCGCTACGCATGGGGATCCTTTACCGGAGGAGAAATTTCAAAGGTCAAATTGCTTTTTCGTGACAATTTAGAAAACTATTTATCCGAGAAATTTTGGCTGGAAGAGGTTCAAACCAAAATGGTCGATGACGGTTTTGAAGTTACTATGAAAGTAAAAGTCTCGAATGAATTTATGGCATGGATCATGGGATGGGGGGATGCCGTTACAATCTTGGAGCCCAAATCTTTAAAAGAGGGGATTTTGAAAAAAGCCCAAGCGATCACGGAGAATTATAAAAAATGATTAATTGACTTCATTCAGTTCTTCTCTTCAAGCACACGGTTCAATGTCATTCTGTAAGAAACTTTGTGAAATAGGGTAGGAAATCTATTCAATGTCAGGAATCGTTGTTAAGGGAATCAGATGAAAGGAAATTACTACGTATACATTACAACTAACCCCGGTAAAACAGTTCTATATATTGGTGTTACGAATGACCTTCGGATTCGATTGCAACAACATTGTCAAAATCGAGGAAATAAGAGTACATTTGCAGGAAGGTACTATTGCTACAAACTTCTTTATTATGAATACTTCTCAGATATTAATCAGGCCATTGTTTGGGAAAAAGAGATCAAGAATATGACCAGAGCAAAGAAAGAAGCTCTTATTGCGATGAAAAAATGTAAAATGGAATTTTCTTGTTATCTAAGGCCATTTTCTACGATCTAAAAAAGATTCTTACAGTATGATATAATGGGCGCAGTTCAAAGGCTACGCTCAATGATCGGATCATGTTTTTTAATAATAAGTCGGAATTAGTCGGATTCAAATTTCGTGGTTGCTCTTCTACCCATTTTGGATTTAATTCCCCCGCATTTTTGGAAAACATAGCGCGTCCATTGATTTGAATGGGGCATCACAAGAAAGCATCATTTAACGGTATCTATGAATATTCTACAAGAAACAAAAAAACGACGAACCTTCGCGATTATCTCTCATCCGGATGCCGGTAAAACAACCTTGACTGAAAAGTTTCTTCTTTATGGCGGAGCGGTTCAACTTGCGGGATCTGTAACCGCGCGGAAACATCAGCGTTCGTCACGTTCGGACTGGATGGAATTGGAAAAACAACGCGGCATATCGGTCAGTTCGACGGTGCTGCAATTTGAATATGGGGGCTACAAGATCAATCTGCTGGACACACCCGGCCATCAGGATTTTTCGGAAGACACCTATCGTGTTCTGACCGCCGTGGATGCGGTGGTGATGGTCATCGATGCGGCGAAGGGTATTGAAACGCAGACACGGAAATTATTCGAGGTATGCCGTCAGCGGAATATTCCAATCTTCACGTTTATGAATAAATGTGATCGCCCGACGAAAGACCCTCTGGATCTTATGGATGAGATTGAGCAGACTCTGCAAATTCACACGTATCCGGTCAATTGGCCGCTCGGTACCGGAACCGATTTTCGGGGTGTACTCGATCGTCAGCAAAAGGAAATTCATCTATTCGAGCGGACGGTCGGTGGAGCCTACATTGCGCCGGAGGCGATGTTCGATTTTAAGGATGCGGCCGTAAAGACGATATTAAATCCCAATACGTATAACCGAGTCGCAGAGGAATTGGAGATGCTTGATGGCGCCGGCGCGACGTTTGATCTGAGTGAAGTGGTGGCGGGTCGTCAGACACCCGTGTTTTTTGGGAGCGCGATGAATAATTTTGGTGTTCAGCTTCTCCTCGATGGGTTTTTGAAATACTCAACGGAGCCTGCTCCACGAAGGTCCGGAGAGGAAGTCATTCCGGTGGATAATGATGCCTTTTCCGGCTTTGTTTTCAAAATTCAGGCGAATATGGATCCGCGCCATCGTGATCGAATTGCATTCATGCGGGTTTGTTCAGGAAAATTTTCCCGCGACATGATGGTTACACACTCTCGTTCCGGAAAAAAAGTTCGTTTGTCCAATTCTCAAAAACTTTTCGGGCAACAGCGTGAGACGGTAGACGATGCATTTCCGGGAGATATCGTTGGTCTCGTCGGACATTCAGAATTTGGTATCGGGGATACTTTAACGGAGGATCCAAAAATTGTATTTCATGAAATTCCGCGGTTTCCGCCGGAAAGTTTTTCTTTTTTGCATAACCCGAATCCAGGTAAATTCAAACGTTTTCGGGAAGGATTAGACCAATTGCTTCAGGAAGGCGTGGTGCAAAGTTTTTATACAAAAAATTCATTTGAAAAAATTACGATCCTTGCCGCCGTGGGTCCGTTGCAATTTGAAGTGGTTCAATTTCGCCTCGAAGCAGAGTATGGCGCGGAATGCCGGCTTGAGGCGACCAATTGGAAAACGGCACGGTGGGTGAATCCTAATGTACCGCCGGAAGCCTTGGCAAAAATCTATTTGCCCACGGGCGCCATGTGGGCCGAGGATTCGCAAAATCAGACGGTGATTTTATTTCCGGACGAGTGGACGTGTAACTATTTTATTGAGAAAAATCCAGAGATCGGATTATCGAAATTTTCTTTCGAAGATAAAGCGAAGCTTTAACAAAGAGAGTCCGGTCGATGTGAACGGACTCTCTTTAGGTTCATCAAATTTCAAAAATCCTAAATTCCCCATTCGCTCTTTGCAAAATGGTAGCTTATCTCAGTGGCCGCATTTTCGTCGGAGTCGGAGCCGTGAATGATGTTTTCTCCTTTGCTGTCGGCAAAAAGACGGCGAATCGTGCCTTCGGCGGCTTCTTTCGGATCGGTCGCGCCAATGGTCTTACGAAATTCGGCGACCGCGTTTTCCTTTTCAAGCACCATCGGTACACAAGCGCCGCTCGACATGAATTTGGTTAATTCACCAAAGAAAGGGCGTTCGCGATGAACATCATAAAATCCCTCGGCTTGCGCCAGCGAGAGTTTGATTTGCTTCATGGCCAAAACCTTGAATCCGGCCTCCTGGATTTTTGCGATCACTTTTCCCTGAATACCCTTGCGCACGCAGTCCGGTTTTAAAATAGCGAGTGTTAATTTTCCCATGGCTTACCTTTCGTTTATATTTGTTTAACTTGAAATGTCCTGATTTTTTTAATACGTTCGGCTCTCAAAATCGCGCCGAATATAGACGAATCGTGCGCTTCGAGCAATTATTTTTTTGCTAATTTTAATCGAACAAATGAGAACCTCAATCGTATCACTTATAGCAGATCAAAAAATTAAATATATCACATTCTCAGTATTGAAGGAGTCTTTTTTATGTTGCGTCCCATCGTCGGTCTAATATTTGGACTTTTGGTAACGATCAGCCTTTTTGCTCAGGAAGAGCAAAAGTATTTTGGTCAGAATAAAGTTCAGTATCAGGACTACCGCTGGCGCTATATCCAGTCGGAACACTTCGATGTGTATTTTTATGATGGAGGGCTGGATCTTGCAAAATTCACGGCCGATGTGGCCGAAAGTTCCTACGTCGGGATTATCAAAGATTTCAAGAATTACGATATTCAAAATCGTATCGCCTTGATGGTTTACAATTCCCACAATCAATTTCAACAAACGAATGTGCTCGACGAATATTTGTCGGAAGGCATCGGCGGCGTAACGGAATTATTCAAGAATCGTGTCGTCATACCGTTTGAAGGATCGTATGAAGCGTATCGCCATGTGATTCATCATGAACTGGTGCACGCTGTGATGAATGATTATATGTACGGAGGCTCGATTCAAGGACTTGTCTCCGGGCGAATTCGTGTTCAGATTCCCGGATGGGTAGCGGAAGGTCTGGCGGAATATGAGTCCCGGATGGAGACGTTTGATACGCAGTCGGACATGTTCGTACGAGACGCCGTGATGGAAGCGTATTTAGCGCCCATATCGCAAATGGATGGTTATCCGGTTTATACCGCGGGTCCAACCATTTTTCGATATATGGAAGAAAAATATGGAAGAGAAAAGGTAGCGGAATTCATGACAAAACTTCGTATCGCCGGTACCACCAACGCCACGTTTGAATCGACCTTTGGTATGAAGGAAGAAGAATTTTCGGAGAAATGGGCTACCTACCAAAGAAAAATCTATTATCCCGATGTGGCAACCATGCAGTCGGTCAAAGAAATCGGCAAGCCAATATCCAATCGCGTGAAAGACGGCGGCTTTTATAATATAACGCCGACTGTTTCGCCCAACGGGGATAAGATTGCGTATCTCACAGACAGATCGGGGTATACCGATATCGTTTTGGTCAATGCAACCGATGGAATGCTTCTAAAGAAAGTTATTTCGGGAGAGAAAACGCCGAATCTAGAGGAATTGCATTGGCTGAGCCCCGGTATGAGCTGGAGCCCGGACAGCAAGAAATTAGTATTTTCAGCAAAAGCCAGCGACAACGATGCATTACTTATTGTAGATGTCCAAACGGGTGAAATCACCAAATACTCATGGAATGATCTTGAAGGCGTATTTGGAGGGTACTGGAGTCCGGACGGCAATAAAATCATTTTTACCGGCACGTATCATGGACAAAGCGATATATACTTATTTGATATTACAAAAAACCTGAAAACAAAACTTACCGATGATGTATTCAGTGACACACGCGCGGTATTCAGTCGTGACGGTACAAAGATTGCTTTCGTTTCGGATCGCCGGGACCATTTGACGGAGCCCGAAAAATTTGATATCGGGCAATTCGACTATCAGCAAACGGACATCTATACCATGAATTCCGATGGCTCGGATATGACACGTATCACGTCCGACGAAATGAATGATACATGGCCGGAATGGGGTCCGGATAATTCAAAACTTCTTTTTACATCCAATCGCAACGGCGTTACAAACTTGTACGTGGCCGATATTGTAGCCAAGAAAAATTACCCGATTACGAATAATCTGAGCGGCATTTTTCAACCTTCATTGAGCAAAGATGGAAAATTTCTTGCCTTTTCAGGATTCAACCGGGGCGGTTTTGATATTTATACTATGAAGAGCCCCTTTGAAATGAAGGCGCTGGATTTACCGGTGACAATTTCCATGAAGAAATTTAGAAAACAAAAGGACTTGCCGGAAACGCTTGTCGATGAAATCGGAATATTTGGGAAACGCCTTGAAGCAACAAACGTCAATGTTTCCGACACCGTGCTGACCGTGGCCTCCAGCGATACCGGGAAAACAAAGAATGCCACTTCGTATCGTACGTTTGTATTCTCAGGATTTGATCAGGACACTTCTAAAAAGGCCGAGGATGAAGAGGAGTACGAACAAGTTAGTCTGCCGCCCAGCGTGTATAAGAATGATAAAGGGGAATATCGTGTGAGGAGGTATCGTGTGCGTTTTTCGCCGGATCTTGTATACGGCACCGCGGGATTTAATACACTCACCGGTTTTCAAGGAATTACGCAGTTTTCATTCAGCGACATGCTCGGTAATCACCGACTCCTTCTGGGAACGAATCTGTTTTTTGATTTGAGGAACAGCAGTTTCACGGGGTCGTACTACTACCTTGGAGGCCGCACGGATTATGGGATCACCGCCTTTCACACGGCGTATGCTTTTCCTACCGATTATCTGAATGAATTCCTTGACGAAAATGGAAATATTGTTGTTGATCCGACGAGACCTGACGGAATCGTTGATAGTTACGTCCGCTACCGGTATTATGGACTAGGTCTTACGGCTTCGCGTCCTATTAATAAATTCAATCGTTTTGATTTTGATCTAACACAGCTTGTCCTTTCCCGTGAAACAACCCTCTCCAATGATATTGGAATTCCAAAGTCTTCGGTTGAAGGATTGGGTAGTACACGCAAATCAGTCAACTCATTATTCTCCTTGTCTTATGTTCATGACAATGCCTTAAATACCTATTTTGGTCCTCTCGATGGCCAGCGGGCGCAGGTCGGTGTGACGACCAGCCCGGGCTACGGGAAGAACGGATTACAATTCACAACGGTTTCAGGTGATTTCCGTAAGTATTTTTGGTTCAATAAATTATACGCCGTCGCCACGCGGTTAAGCGCGGGCGGAACATTTGGTCGCGATCCGCAGCGATTCTTTGTCGGTGGTATGAGTAATTGGATTGTGCCCAGCTACACGAATGGGGATATCAATGTGGATACATTTCAGGACTTTTTGGCGACCTTTGTCGGGCCGGTTCGCGGGAGCGACTATTATGAATTGCAAGGTACGCGCTACGCGATCGCCAATCTGGAATTTCGTTTTCCGCTCGTGCATTATATGCAGCTTGGATTTCCGGTCCCGGTTTTCCTGCAATCCATACGCGGCGTGACATTTATGGATTTCGGTGCGGCCTGGGGTGGAGAATCCTACCGCTATCGTGATCGTAATGGAAGTATCGTTACCAATCCGGGCCGATTTAATTTTGGTCAAAAGCTTAAAGGTGAGGCGGGAACCGTATTTCAAGATGCACGCATGGGATACGGATTCGGAATACGCGCCTTTGTTGGATTTTTTATACTGCGCTACGATCTGGCGTGGAATATCCGCAGCCCCAGATTTGGCGGTGGTAATCAGCATAGCTATTTTTCGATTGGCTCCGACTTTTAGTGAGCGTCCAATTTCTTGATCCGGAGGCGCTTGCCAAAATTTCCAATTTGGAATTGATTGCGCGCAAAGTGGTCGAAGGATTCATTACCGGCCTGCACAAAAGCCCATACCATGGCTTCAGCGTTGAGTTTGCGGAGCATCGGCCGTATATGCCCGGCGATGAAATCCGAACCATTGACTGGAAAGTTTATGGTCGAACTTCACGGTTTTACGTCAAGCGGTTCGAAGAGGAGACGAATCTTAAATGCCATATTCTCTTGGATACAAGCGGATCCATGGCTTATGGTTCGGCCGGTATCACAAAATTTCAATACGCGTCGTATCTCGCAGCATCCCTTGCACATCTCATGATTCACCAAAAAGACGCGGCGGGTCTCGCACTTTTTGACAACAAGATTCAAAAGTATTTTCCCCCGCGTGCGACTCGGAGTTATCTGACCACGTTAGATACGGCTTTACAAAACGCGGTAACCACGGAGGAAACCCGGGTTGGATCGGCTCTGCACGCGATGGCAGAGAGAATTCGTCGCCGGGGCCTTATCGTCGTGATCAGTGACCTGATGGACGAGCCAGAGAAAATTCTTCACGGACTCAAACATTTTCGACACGCCGGTCACGATGTACTGGTTTTTCACGTGCTCGATGCTCAGGAGATTGATCTCAATTTTGATGGTGACATAGTGTTTGAAGATCTGGAAACCCGGGAACGCATCAGCACGCAGCCGTGGCATATAAAGAAGGCCTATTCTGAGGAAATTCATGAATTTATTGAGACCTATCGACGCGGGTGCCGCGAGCAAAATATGGATTATTTTCTGATCAATACGAAGACTCCATTTGATAAAGCGTTAATGGAGTATCTTATCAAGAGGGCACGGCTTGGCTAGTTAGCTCTCCCGATCGAAAGGCCATCCACCGTTTGCGGTAATTCCTTAAAAGGGAGGAACCCAAGTGCCGCCGGATTCTTTGGCAAGACATCAATCTCGACAAATCCCAATTTCATTTCTGTATCGTATTCGCCGAGCGCCGCATCCAAAAGGATAAAGGTTGCCCGCAAAAATTCTTGTTCCGTCTCCTCGGTGTAGTGCGGATAGTAAATGGTCAGATCTACTTTGCCATCAACCGATGCTGAGGAAAACCAGATTTCCTTTGGATCCAGCTTGATGGCTCCTACTTCAATTTCAAATTGAACTTCAATCCGTGGTCGAAAAGCTCTTATGGTCCAATTGGGTAACGACGGCGCCGCCGAGGCGAGTTGGGTGACGAAAGGAAACGCTTCCTTAATCCCGTCCGCGCTAATGACAAATTCACGCGTATCGCCAAGCCATGAACTGATTTCGAAGGTGAGATCGGGATGGAACTTGCTTAGTTGAGCCATGATGTCATTGAAAACTTTTTCCTGGGCATTTTCAAAATTGAGAATGCGCTCGGAATTGCTTGAAAACCATTTCCAAAAATTATCGGGTTTACTCATAGATCAGGATCACATCTTATTTTTAAAATATTCTACCGTTTTCATGATGCCGGTCCGAATATCAATTTGAGGGCTCCAGCCCAATATCTTCTGTGCTTTTGTAATATCGGGTCGACGAACGGTAGGATCGTCTTTCGGCAGAGGTCTATACACGATTTCACTCTTACTATGGGTCAATTCAATAATGAGCTTCGCAAATTCGAGTACAGTCATTTCGTGCGGATTCCCGATATTGACCGGATAATGCTCCTTGGACAAAGCCAGGCGATAGATTCCGTCGATCAGATCGGTACAATAACAAAATGACCGCGTTTGTTGCCCTTGCCCGAATACCGTAATGGGCTCATTGCGGATAGCTTGATTGACAAAAGTCGGGACGACGCGTCCATCGTTGGGTCGGTTCCGCGGTCCATACGTGTTAAAAATGCGAACGATACGGGTGT
>JANNSF010000290.1:0-9998 GCA_031402315.1 bacterium
GGCCATTGCCAAAGAGGAAGCTTTTGGGCCTATCCTGGCGATCATGCGGACGAAAACTCTGGATGAGGCGATTGCGATTGAAAATAGCTCCAACTACGGTAACGCGGCGGCCGTCTTTACACAGAGTGGCGGTATGGCTCGCATCGTCATGGAGAAAGCCAGTGCGGGCATGATTGGAGTTAATATTGGCGTGCCGGTCCCACGCGAGCCGTTTTCATTTGGCGGATGGAATGAATCGAAGTTTGGAACCTGTGACATTACCGGTAAGAGCTCGATCGAATTTTTCACTAAATTGAAAAAGATTTCCACGAAATGGAACGCCGAAGCAAGAACGAATTGGATGAGTTAGCGCCTTCACCACAAGGCAATCCCTCGTTGTTCAATAAAAGCGGAAATAAATATGACTGAAAAAGAACAAATTCTTCAAAATAATCTTTCGCACACGTTATTCTCCTGGTCGAAGCAGAGCGGGCTTAATCCGATCAGCATTGAAAAGGCTAAGGGCGTTTATCTTTACGATCGTGACGGCAAACGGTACATTGATTTTTCATCGCAGCTGATGAATGTCAATGTCGGTCATGGTCATCCCAAAGTTGCCGAGGCCGTGGCGAAACAGATGAGTGAAGTGAGCTACATCTATCCCGGAATGGTTACGAAAGCACGCGGAGATCTGGGAAAACGTCTTTCAGAAATAGCGCCGGGAAATCTCACGCGTACCTTTTTCACATTAGGCGGCGCGGAAGCCGTTGAAAATGCAATCAAATTGGCGCGCATTTATACCGGCCGTCATAAAATTATCACCCAATATCAGTCCTTTCACGGTGCAAGTTACGGATCCTTCTCAGCCGGCGGTGATCCACGCAGATTAGCCGTTGACAGTCAGGCGGCGCCAAATTTCGTGCATGTAGAAAATCCTTATTTTTACCGTTGCCCGTGGGGAAGTAAAACGCTTGAAGAATGTTCAGAGCGGGCGGTGGCCCATGTGGAGCGCGTGATCAAGTACGAAGGGCCGCAAAACGTTGCTGCGCTTTTGTTTGAGGGCGAATCGGGTTCGTCCGGCTGTATCAAATATCCTCCGGGCTATATTAAGAAACTGAAAAAAATTTGTGAACAGTATGGCATTTTGTGGATCGCTGATGAAGTGATGAGCGGTTTTGGCCGAACAGGAAAAATGTTTGCCATCGAACATCATGGGATCGAGCCTGACATCATGTGCATGGCCAAAGGATTGACCTGCGGGTACATTCCGCTTGGCGGCATCATGGTAAAGGATGAAATTGTTCACCATTTTGATGACAAACCATTACCATTGGGATTAACGTACTCGGCCCATGCGGTTGCGTGTGCGGCGGCGATTGCGGTGCTGGACATTTATAAAGAAGAAAAATTGGTCGAAAATGCTGCGGCCATGGGCTTGTATATCGAAAGCCGCGTTGAAGAACTGAAAAAGAAGCATCCTTCGATCGGCGACTATCGCAATACCGGTCTGCTGGGTTGTATTGAGCTAGTCAAGAATCGCCAGACGAAAGAGCCTATGGCGCCCTGGAATGCGAAGCCGAATGAGATGGAGATCATGAATAAAGTCGCGGCAAAAATCACGGAACTCGGAATGTTTACATTTGTTCGATGGAATTGGATATTCACCGCACCGCCACTCTGCGTAACGAAAAAGCAGATTGACGAAGGTTTGGACATTATATCAAAAGCTATTGCGATTGCGGACGAGCACACAAATTAGACGTAAGTAGCCTGAAAATCAGGTTGGAATCATTAAATTGGGAGATTTCGATGGATCGATATTTGGTTACGGTGCATCACACGCTTGAAGAGTGTAAGAAGGCCTTAAAGCAGATCGAAGCGATTGGGACGATTACGCATTTTGAATGGGGTTGCAAAGACGGTGAGCATGTTGGGTGGGTTACTATCGAAGCGGAAAACAAAGCTCAGGCGCTAATGGTAGTTCCAACCTCCTTGCGTCCCAATGCCAAGGTAATCAAAGTAATAAAATTTACTCCCGAGGAAGTAAGGGCGTTGCAGGACAATTAACGCGTTCGGAGTAGATCAAATCGGCACTTTGAATAGAACCCCATCGGTTAACTCTTATTAAGTTTTTGTAGTATGGCAAATGAAATCGTAGAACTCAGCGAAGACCTTTCTTCATCTCCGCTATATAGTAAGGACCTTGCGCCGGTTCCTAAAAACGCGCGTACATGGAACGTATGGAATCTTGCCGCGTTGTGGGTAGGCATGGCCGTTTGCATACCGACGTACATTCTCGCATCGTACATGATAAAAGCCGGCCTCAGCTGGCAGGCCGCCCTCATCATTATCGGGCTCGCCAATGTCGGTATTACGATTCCGATGATTCTAAATGGCCATGCGGGTGTTAAGTACGGAATTCCATTTCCTGTATTTGGGCGGGCTGCATTTGGAATTGGCGGAATCCATGTTGCGTCCATTGGCCGCGCAATTGTCGCGTGTGGATGGTTTGGCGTACAAACGTGGATTGGCGGATTGGCCTTGTATACAATCTGGAATGCCATGACCGGCGCTGTCGACGAGCCGGGATTAAATGTGGGGGAATTCGTAGGTTTCGGATTATTTTGGTTCATGAACATTTATTTTATCTGGAAAGGTACCGAAAGCATCAAGTGGCTGGAAAACCTTTCAGCACCCATTTTAATTTTGATGGGCGTTTTACTTATTGCCTGGGGGGCTACTAAAGCCGGAGGCTTTGGAATTGTACTGGATGCCGGGGCTCAGTTGGAGAAACCTTCTGTAGTGCTCGTGGAAAGAGCCGGGATGCCGGTATTACAATTTAATACGCTTAAAAATACCAATGGAACCTACAAAGCAACGGAGTTTCAAATTTCAGTTCCAATGCAGGATGATTCCTATAAATCTTTAGGATGGAACAAAATAGAAATAGAAATGGAGCTGTCGGAGGAATCCGGATTTGATAAGAACTTGGTATTGGATGGTAAAAAACCGATTAAAGTACAATTCCGAAATAACGAAGGAATGTTTTCGAGTTTAATCCTTACGACCATTTCTGTGGCTGAAACCGGAAGCGGCAAACTATGGGTCTATATTTTATGGCTTACGGCCATGGTGGGCTTTTGGGCCACGATGTCGCTGAGCATTTCAGACATTACGCGCTATGCCGCCAGTCAGAAGGATCAGATGGCGGGTCAGTTTATAGGACTTCCCGGAACGATGATTCTCTATTCCTTTGTCGGAATTTTTGTGACGTGCGCTGCAGTGGTTAATTTTAAGGATATCCTCATCGCAGATGATGCGCCGTGGGATCCCGTATCGCTTCTCGCTCGGTTTGAAAATCCGGCGGTAGTGATCGTTTCTCAATTATTTATGATTATTGCGACGCTTACAACCAATATAGCCGCCAATGTCATCGCACCCGCGAATGCATTCTCTAATCTATTTCCAAAGCGTTTGAGTTTTCGCGGCGGCGGAATTGTAACCGGAATTATCGGAATTGTTATTTGTCCGTGGTGGCTTCTCAATGAGATCAGCGGAATACTGATATTCATTAGCGGTCTCCTCGGGCCGGTGCTGGGCATTCTTTTATGCGATTATTATTTTATAAGGAAGAAGACACTTAATCTGGCGGCTCTGTACAAAATAAACGGAGAATACAGCTACGGAGGGTTGAACTATAATCCGGCCGCGATGGTCGCATTGGCTATCGGCGTATCATCAGCCCTGATTGGATACTGGATTCCTGCTCTGAATTTTTTGTATAATTTATCATGGTTCACCGGCGTCTTAGTCTCTGCGATCATATATTATTTGATGATGAAAAATAAGGTAGGCCATTGAGATCGATGATAATTTCTACGGGAGAATAATATGTCAATACTTATTAAAAACGGTAGAATCATAACAGTTTCCGACGACTATACCGCGGATATCTTAATCGAAGGGGAGACGGTTTCTGCAATCGGCAAAAATTTGGCTACAAAAGCGGATCAAGTAATAGATGCAAGCGGAAAACTTGTTTTCCCCGGCGGAATTGATCCACACGTTCATCTCGACATGCCATTCATGGGAACTTACTCCAGCGATAATTATGAAACCGGAACACGCGCCGCGCTTTTTGGCGGAACGACCATGGTGATTGATTTCATTTTGCAGACTCAGGGGAAATCTCTTCGTGATGCGCTGGAAACATGGCAGGGGCGCTCGAAGGGCAATGCCGTTGGTGATTATTCATTCCACATGGCGGTGACGGATTTTAATGACAAAACCAAAGCCGAAGTGAAGGAAATAATCGAAAAGGAAGGCATCACATCTTTCAAAACATTTATGGCGTACAAAGGCGCGCTGATGATTGACGATCGCCAGATGGTTGGTCTGATGAATGAGGTTCGCGATCAGGGCGGCATGGTAACCGTTCACGCGACCAATGGAGATATGATCGATTTTCTTGTCGCCAAGCATCGCACGGAAGGAAAATTGTCACCGCTTTATCATTATCGGTCCCAACCGGAGATTACAGAATCCGAAGCGGCCGGGCGGTTTGTTGATATGGCATTTCATACCGGCGTTACATCGTATATTGTGCATCTTACCTGCGAGGGCTCACTCAATCAGGTTCGCGATGCGGCCCGTCGCAATCAGAAAGTTTTTGTCGAGACCTGCATTCAATATCTGATTCTCGATGCATCTCTATATGAAAAAGGATTCGAAGGCGCAAAATGGGTGATGAGTCCTCCGTTACGGGAGAAAAAAGACCAGGCGTCGCTTTGGGCAGGAATCAATCAAGGGACGGTTAATGTTGTAGGAACGGATCATTGCCCGTTTAATTGGGCGCAAAAAAAAATGGGGGAAAATGATTTTTCAAAAATCCCGAACGGGCATCCGGCTCTCGAACATCGGATGGAATTACTTTATTCGGAAGGCGTCAAAACAGGCAAAATCAGTTTAAACAAATATGTTGAAGTCACATCAACCAATGCGGCGAAGATTTTTGGGATGTTTCCTAAAAAGGGATCGATCGGAATCGGATCCGATGCCGATCTCGTAATATTTGACCCGAATGAAAAGCATACGATTTCGGCAAAAACTCATCATCACGCTTGCGATTACTCGGCCTACGAAGGCTGGGAAGTGACCGGAAAGTGCAAGACCGTTATTCTGCGAGGACAGGTCGCTATTGATAATGGAAAAGCGCTGGTGGAAAAAGGGTATGGGAAGTTTGTCAAGCGCGGAAAAACTTCGCTCGTAATTTAATTAACGGTAAATAGTTTTCATTTTAGTAGATGCATTTAATTTTGAATTACTATAGGATACAGACATGAAACGAATTCTGATTCTTGCAATATTTTGCGCCGGCGTTATTCGTGCGCAATCTTCCGATCCCGGAATGCTCACGCTTGAGCGCATTTTCGATGGGGACGAATTCGATCTTAAATTTTTTGGCCCCGCCAAGTGGTTGAAAGACGGAACCGCTTATACGACGCTCGAGAAAACAGACTCGGTGGCCGTTGGTAAAGACATTGTCAAATACAATGCAGAAGATGGCAAGCGGGAGATTCTCATTTCCTCAGGAATGCTTGTGCCCGAAGGTCAAACGAAAGCGTTAACAATTTCTAATTATAGTTGGTCGACGGATGGCAAGCGACTTCTCGTCTACACCAATACGCGAAAGGTCTGGCGGCTTAATACGCGGGGGGATTATTGGACACTGGATCTAGCCTCCGGCAAACTCCGAAAACTTGGAGGTGAAGCCAAACCTTCGACGCTCATGTTTGCTAAGTTTTCACCGGACGGCAGTTCTGTCGCTTACGTTCGTGAAAACAATCTTTATGTCGAGGATGTTTCGACAGGCAAAATAGTTCAATTGACGTTCGATGGTTCCACAACGGTTATCAATGGAACTTTTGATTGGGTGTATGAAGAAGAATTTGGCTGCCGCGATGGATTTCGCTGGAGTCCTGATGGCAAGTCGATCGCCTTTTGGCAGATGGACGCCGCGGGAATGGGTGTTTTTTATATGCTGAATACGACCGATTCGATTTATTCGAGACCGATTCCGGTTCAGTATCCAAAAGCCGGTGAAAGGAATTCGCTTTGCCGGATTGGCGTGATCAATGCAGGCGGCGGTGAGACGACATGGATGAAATTCGAGGGGGACTCACGACATGATTACTATCTGCCACGAATGGAGTGGGCCGGTACATCGGAAGCGGTTGTCATTCGCCATCTTAATCGTCTTCAAAATACTTTGCAAATCATGCTCGGCGATGCGAAGACGGGCTCCGTGCAATCGATATTGACCGATAAGGATAGTGCATGGATTGATATTGACGACGAATTTAAAGTGCTCGAAGGAGGTAAGGGTTTTCTGTTTATCAGCGAACGGGATGGGTGGAGACATGTCTATCAAGTTTCGCGAGACGGGAAAAAAATGACGTTGCTGACGCCTGGAAATTATGATGTAATCAGCGTACTACTTGCTGATGAAAAAGAAAATCGAATGTATTATACCGCCTCTCCGGACAATGCGACCCAGAGATTCTTGTTTGGAATGAAAATGGATGGCAAAGGCAGATCGGAACGCCTGACCCCATCTAAAATAGGTTCACACAGCTATCAGGTTTCGCCGAATTTGAAATACGCCATTCACACGACGTCATCAATTGATGAACCACTCGTCATTGATCTGGTGACCCTGCCTAAACACAAATCACTGCGGACACTACAGGAAAATTCGCTATTGCGAAAAAATCTTCAGTTAGTCAAGCGGCGCCCGACGGAGTTTTTCAAGGTCGATATTGGCGGCGGACTGGCTTTGGACGGCTGGTGTATCAAACCATTTGATTTCGATTCGACCAAAAAATATCCTCTTTTTATGTACGTCTACGGTGAGCCGGCGGCGCAGACGGTGACCGATGAGTGGCATTATGATACTTATCTTTGGCATCTGATGCTGGCGCAACAAGGATATGTTGTCTGTTCAGTAGACAATCGCGGGACGCCCGCACCGAGAGGCCGGTCATGGCGAAAATCCATTTATCGTGACCTTGGTTATCTAGGGCCACAAGATGAAGCCGAAGCAGTTCGCCGAATGCGCCGATGGAGTTTCATCGATTCCAATAGGGTTGGCATCTGGGGCTGGAGTGGCGGCGGCGCAAGTACTTTGCAGGCCATGTTCCGTTATCCCGATTTGTATCAGGTTGGCATGTGTGTTTCTCCCGTGACCGATCAGCATAATTATGATAATGTTTATACCGAACGATATATGGGGCTTCCCAAGGACAATGCCATAGACTATATGAGAGCGGCTCCTTTGACCTATGCACAAAATCTTCGCGGGCATCTACTTCTCGTTCACGGAACCGGGGATGATAATGTGCATTATCAAAACACGGAGATGCTGGTGAATGCACTGATCAAGGCGGGAAAACAATTTGACATGATGGCCTACCCCAACCGCACGCATTCGATCAACGAGGGCGAGGGGACGACTATGCATCTGAGAACGCTATTGACGAATTATCTAAAGAACCATTTACCGGCAGGGCCCAAGTAAAATGATGGCTCGCAAATACCAGAAATAAGGAAGCCAATCTATGCCACGAAAAATTAAATCCGGATTGATTCAAATGAGCCTTCCCAAGTCCGAAGGCGATGGAACCATTCGCGAAATCATTGATGCTATGGTGCAAAAGCATATTCCTTACATTGAAAAAGCCGGCCAGCAAGGGGTTCAGATTTTGTGTCTGCAGGAAATTTTTAATACGCCCTATTTTTGCCCGGGTCAGGATAAAATGTGGTATGAATCGGCGGAGTCTGTTCCGGGTCCGACGACCGAACTGATGCAGACCTATGCAAAAAAATACAATATGGTTATTATTGTTCCGATATATGAAAAAGAGCAAGCCGGTGTTTTGTTCAATACCGCGGCCGTGATTGATGCGGACGGAACGTATCTTGGAAAATATCGAAAGAATCATATCCCACATACATCGGGTTTCTGGGAGAAGTTTTTTTTCAAGCCGGGCAATCTGGGATATCCGATCTTTCAAACGCGCTACGCTAAAGTGGGAGTATATATCTGTTACGACCGCCATTTCCCGGACGGAGCCCGCATTCTGGGTCTCAATGGCGCGGAAATCGTTTATAACCCATCCGCGACCGTCGCCGGATTATCCCAGTATCTGTGGAAACTGGAGCAACCGGCGCATGCGGTTGCCAACGGCTATTTCATGGGTTGTATCAACCGCGTTGGCACGGAAAAACCTTGGAACCTCGGTAAATTCTACGGCACTTCCTATTTTGTCAATCCGCGCGGTGAGATTTTTGCTCAGGCATCGGAGGATAAGGATGAATTGCTGATTGCGGAATTTGATCTCGATATGATTGAAGAGGTTCGTGCGACGTGGCAATTCTTCAGAGACCGCCGCCCGGAAACCTATGGAAAATTAGTGGAATTGTAACCTTGATGTCAAACGTAAGACGTGAGACGGCAAATGATTCCATCTCATGGTTGCAGGTTGACGGTTGTCTTTTCAATTTGAACTTAGGAACCCCATTATGTCGGAATTCAAAAAGCCACTATCCGAAAAAGAATTTGAACAAAATTTTTCTCCGATAAAACCATTTCTCAATGAAACGCAGGCTTACTATGAAAGCGCGCGTTGCCTTTTTTGTTACGATGCACCGTGCATGAAGGCCTGCCCGACGCATATCGACATACCGCTTTTCATCCGCCAAATTCACACCGATAATGTTATAGGTGCCGCCAAAACCATCTACGAGGCTAATTACCTGGGCCACGCATGCGGACAGGTTTGTCCGACCGAAGTTTTATGTGAAGGGGCGTGCGTTTACAATCATCAAGATATCAAACCTATTGAAATTGGGCGTTTGCAGAGTTTCGCTACGCTTCAGGCAATGACGGAAAATAAAAAATTATTTATTACTCCAAAATCGAACGGAACAAAAGTTGCCGTTCTCGGCGCCGGACCGGCGGGTATTTCGTGCGCCTGCGAACTTAGAATGCTTGGTTATGAGGTGGACATATTTGAAGCCAAAGCGAAGCCTTCCGGATTGATCTTGTACGGCGTTGCACCCTATAAAATCACAAATAAGGAAGCGCTGGATGAAATGAAATATCTCCAGTCACAATTTGGGTTCAAGATAAAATATAATCGTCCGGTCAGAACGAAAACCGACTTGAAAAAACTCGAGCAACAGTACAGTGCGATCCTAATCGGGATTGGGCTTGGGAAGACTTCCGAGGTAAACATTCCTGGAGAAAATTTAAGGAATTGTTTTGGTGCCGTCGAATTCATCGAGACTCTCAGAATGAACCATCATCAAGTTCACATGGGAAAAAAAGTAGTTGTTCTTGGCGGTGGCAATACCGCCATGGACGCGGCTTCGGAATCGGCAAGGCTGGGTGCGGAAAAGGTTCTATTGACCTATCGCCGTTCCAAAAAAGAAATGAGCGCATACGGTTTTGAATACGATCTCGCAAAAACAGCCGGTGTGAAAGGAATTTTTAATGTTGCACCCTTTAAAATCATGGGAAAAACAAAAGTTGAGGGTGTCAAATTCGTGCTAACCAAAACTGTAAATGGCAAACTGCAACACGTCAAGGGCAGTGAATTCGTCGAACCATGCGACATGGTGATTAAAGCCACGGGTCAATCCAAACAAGTTGGTTTCTTGAACGAAATTGACGGCCTTAAGTTGGATAGAGGCGGTCGGATTATGATTAATAAGAATTATCAGACTCAGAATCTTAAGTACTTTGCGGCGGGGGATGCTGCCAATGGCGGAAAAGAAGTTGTGAATGCGGCAGCCGAAGGAAAGGCGGCGGCCCGCGGAATTCACGAATACTTGATGAAGTAAAATTTATATTATGCTTGCCCATTTGCCCAAAATAATAAAAAATCGGAACACATTGACCTGTAAGCGGAGTTACTCATGAATTTCACAAGTTTGATTCTTGTTATGTTGATTACATG
>JANNSF010000291.1:0-2756 GCA_031402315.1 bacterium
GGATAATGGATCCAGGCAAGGTACAGAGAGTGTAATATTCAAATCGGTAGACGGAGTAAAGACCTGGAATAAATAGACTAAAGGCTTGCCCACATCCAAACAATGACTCGGGCGAATATGATTCTGTATCGCGCCAAGCGATCCTAACCGACTTTATGCGACGGTGGACTCCAAAGAGATGGGCGGTATCTATCGCTCGGATGATGCAGGTGACTCTTGGATTCGCACGGCCGATGATGAACGCTATTGGGGTCGTGGAAGTGATTTTGCCGAAGTGAAAGTTGATCCAATAAATGCGGACATCGTTTACACGGCCAATGTTGCCTTATGGAAATCCATAGATGGAGGAAAAACATGGAACGGTTTTCGAGGCGCCCCGGGCGGAGATGACTATCACAGAATCTGGATCAACCCGGAACATCCTGAAATCATGTTGCTCGCCGCCGATCAAGGTGCGATCATCACGGTCAATGGTGGGGAGACTTTTTCATCCTGGTACAATCAGCCGACCGCGCAATTTTACCACGTGATCACGGATAATGAATTCCCCTATAATGTGTATGGTGGACAGCAAGAAAGCGGCTCGGCTTGCGTTTCTTCGAGAAGTTTTGACGGCGCAATTTCATACCGCGATTGGCGGCCTGTGGGTGTGGAGGAATGGGGCTACCTGGCGCCGGATCCCCTCGATCCAAATATCATTTACGGTGGAAAACTGACGCGATACGATAAACGCACAGGCCAAACGCAAAGTATCGAGCCTTATCCGAATGGGAAGTATCAGCCGAATAAGAGCCCGTGGCGTTTTCTGCGTACGGCGCCTTTGATCTTCTCACCCATTGACAAAAAGACCCTCTACTATGCCGGCAATGTTTTATTCAAAACGACAAGCGGCGGCATGTCGTGGGATGTTATTAGTCCGGATTTATCGCGGGAAACCTTCGAGGTTCCGTCAAACATTGGTGTTTACAAGACGGATGAGATGAAGAAGATGCCAAGGCGTGGCGTTATCTATACCATAGCGCCTTCCCCGAAAGATGTGAATCTGATTTGGGTCGGAACGGATGACGGCTTAATTCACAAGACGTCCGATGGGGCTAAGACTTGGAAAAATGTCACTCCGCAAGCCATTACGGCGTGGAGCAAAATTAGCCTTATGGAGGCCGGTCATTTCGACCCTCAAACGGCGTATGCGGCGGTCAATCGTATTCGTCTTGATGACATGAAACCTCACATATACAAAACACACGATGGCGGAAAAACGTGGACAGAGATTGTAAAAGGATTACCAAACGACCCGATCAACGTTGTTCGCGAGGATCATCTTTGTAAAGGCTTGCTCTTCGCGGGCTCCGAACGTGCCGTCTATTACTCCGTCGATGACGGTGAAAACTGGCAATCGCTTCGCAATAATATGCCGGCCACTTCGATTCGTGATCTCGTCATCAAAGACGATGATCTTGTGGTCGGAACGCATGGACGTTCATTTTGGATTCTTGATAACATTACGTCGCTCAGGCAATTGACAACTGAGAGTATGAAATCCGAAGCGATACTATTTGCTCCGCAATTATCCTATCGCGTTCGCTGGAATACTTATACCGATACACCAATACCGCATGAAGAACCGGCGGGAGAAAATCCGCCCGATGGTGCGATTTTGGACTACTTCATCAAAGATAAAGCGAACGGGGTGGTGACGCTGGAAATTTTGGACGCGAATAATGAACTCATTTGCCGCTATAACAGTGACGATAAGCCGTATGAGATCTCTACGATTAATCATCCCAAATACTGGATTCGTCGTCAGACTTCACTATCGGCCGATGCAGGCTCGCATCGCTTTGTGTGGGACATGAAATACACCCGTCTTGATGAACCGGCCAGTTACGGCATGTCGGCTGTTCACATGAATACGCCTCCGGAGAGTACATCACCCCTTGTGATGCCGGGGCAATATCAAGTTCGGCTCACCGTCAATGGAAAAGTGTATTCACAATCACTACGTATCCAAATGGATCCAAGAGTTAAGACGTCCACGGAGGATCTTAAACGCCAATGGGAGCTCTCCATGACGGTTTACACCTCAAGAGTTGAACTCAAAAAAGTAAAAGCCGACTTGACCAATAAACAGTTGCAAGTGAAGTCGTTGCAGGTCGGAGCCAAAGGTAAATGGATTGACAAACTGAAAGAATTTCAAACGAAACTTACGAATTTCGAATCTTCGCAGAAAGGCAGCAAATTAACCGGTATCAATAATTTGAGCGATTCATGGGCCACGATATTCGGGATTTTGCAGGATAACGACAACCCGCCGACGAATCAGGCGGCCTTGTTGGTGAAAGACAATAAACTTGCCCAAACGGAATGGCTGGCTGCATGGGATGTTTTCAAAGCGAAGGAAATTCTATCCTTTAATGAACTACTAAGAAAAGACGGAATGAGAGTCATCGAATAAGCCGGGTCAATTCATCCACAAAAAGCGTCGGGATTACCTCGACGCTTTTTTCCCATGCCCAAACCAACGGCGCGGTTTTAGTTTCTGAGTGTCGCCGGTTACGGTCTTTGTCGGGCTCGGCGTACGGTGGTTCGCATGGGGTGTTTTAGCGGTCGTATGGACTGGTGCAGGGATATGTGTCGGTTGCAGGCCATGGTAAGGGTGTTCCGTCACAACCGGGATCGTTTTTCCGATCAATTTTTGTACATCTTTCAAGAAACCGCGCTCTTCGCGATCGCAAACGATCCGGCACACTTCCACG
>JANNSF010000292.1:0-1624 GCA_031402315.1 bacterium
GATATACAACCAGTTGATGTAATGACAATAGTATATAAGGTTGTCGATAGCAAGGGCAATAAATTTACTGGGAGGTTGCAAAACACCATTCATAATTTAAGAAAAGGTCTTAAGTCAGATCAGGTTACAAGCAGCCAGTAAAGAGTTGAATACAAAAATGAAAGCAAATAAATAGGTATAATGAAAAAAAAGAAAAGTAGAAACTCAAAATGGTTGATGTTCAAAACAGCTAGCCTATTTATGTTTGCAGTAGTTTAATGGCAATGTTCCTCACCCGATTCTACTCCGCTTAAAATCAGAAAAGACGCACGGATTGTTTTAATAGGAAACAACCTTGGATCGCGAATGATGAACTATGGGTATTTCGAAACTGAAATGCAAGTTCGTTTTCCGGATAGCCTGCTATTCATTCGTAATATGTGCGATGGTGGAGACACACCAGGTTTCAGGCCGCACGCAGGTCGGGTTTCACCCTGGGCATTTCCTGGTGCAGAAAAATTTCAAACTGAATTAGCTACTAATTCCGGAAGTGAAGGGCACTTTGAAACACCCGATCAATGGCTGACCAGATTGAAGGCCGACATCATCATCGCTTTCTTTGGCTATAGCGAATCCTTTCAAGGCAAAGAGGGACTTGAAAATTACAAAGCGGAGCTTGATGCATTTATTAAGCACACTTTAAAACAAAAGTATAATGGAAATTCAACTCCACAATTAGCTATTGTATCACCAATTGCCTTTGAAGACCTCACGGATTCTTTGGATGTGCCAAATGGAGTAACGGAGAATGTAAATCTTTCAATGTATGCGGAGGCTATGGAAGAAGTAGCCAAAGAGAACAACATACTCTATATAGATTCATATCGCCCCACAGAAAAATGGTACGAAGAAAGCAAAGCACCATTGACTATCGATGGCTCGCAGCTCAATGATGCTGGGTACTCAAAGTTTTCTAAGCTGCTTGCCGACAAAACATTTGGCCAGGTAGATCCGAAAGCTGATTCAAATCGAGAGTTGGTAAGGGAAGCAGTGCTCGAAAAAAACTGGATGTGGCACAATGACTATAAAATACCTAACGGTGTACACGTTTTCGGTCGCAGGTATGACCCTTTTGGACCCGACAATTATCCTTTTGAACTTAAGAAGATCAGGGAAATGACTGCCATTAGGGATACAGCCATCTGGCTTGCTGCTAAAGGTGAGAAAATGGATCTCGCTGCTGCTGATCAAAAGACATCAACACTGCCGCCTGTAGAAACTAATTACAATCCCGAGAAAAATGGAAGTCTGGAATACCTCTATGGAAAAGACGCATTAGATAAACTTAGTGTTCCGCCCGGATATAAAATTGATCTTTTCGCTTCTGAAAAAGAGTTTGTGGATTTAGCGAATCCTGTTCAATTGTCCTTTGATAATAAAGGTCGCCTTTGGGTGGCTACCATGCCGAGCTATCCGCATTATAAGCCGGGCGACAGCAAACCAAATGATAAGCTCATCATATTAGAAGATACTGATAACGATGGAAAGGCTGATAAACAAATAACATTTGTTGATGGCTTGCATGTTCCGGTTGGGTTTGAGTTTGCTCCGGAAGGAATTTATGTTTCGCAAGGCACCAACTTAG
>JANNSF010000293.1:0-1738 GCA_031402315.1 bacterium
TTAGACAGGCCGAATTTTCGGGGAATGGAGAATAGATTGGCGCGGGAATCAAAATCGAAGTCTTGACAGGCATAGATAATATCAAATCCCGCAACCCACGTCAATACTCCTAAACTCATGAATAGAATTGTAGAATCCCAAGTGCCGGTGATCGCTAACCATGCCCCCAGCGGAGCAACGCCAAGCGCGATTCCCAAAAAAATGTGAGCGAGGGAAGTAAATCGTTTGGTCAGTGAATAGAAAAATACAATGGCGAGCGCCAGGGGTGACAAGGCAAAACAAAGTCCGTTTAATTCAAATGCCGAAAAAATCAAAAGCGCAGAGGATAACGCGACAAAAGCCCAGGCCTGTCCGACGGATATGACCCCGCTCGGAATCTCTCGTTTAGCGGTACGGGGATTTTGGGCGTCCCATCGCGCGTCGACAATCCGATTGAACCCCATCGCTGCACTGCGGGCGCCAACCATCGCCATCACAATCCATAAGAGTTGTGTCCATGAAAAGGGATAGTTACGAAAAGCGATCGTTGCCGCGCTCAGGGCAAAAGGTAGGGCAAAAATCGTGTGAGAAAATTTGATCATGCGCCCGTAGTTGTGTATGGCGGTGAGCAAGCTCATTCAGCGCTCCGGAGATTGATGATGCGAGCTTCAATCATTTTTCCGTCGGACGCAATGCGGAAAGTATGGAGAGCGTCCGTCAGATCCTTTTTAATATAGCCCAGCCCAATTGGGGTATTGGTCTTGATGGACTGAATCGCGCTGGTCACCACTCCGACTTCCTTTTCTTCAAGAAAAATTTTGCTGTCGTTCAAAGGTATTTCATCGAATTGGAATTGAACAAGAGTCCGTGAAACTTTGTTCTGCGCATCCAGACGCGCAATAACTTCTTGTCCGATATAACATCCCTTGGTGAAATTTATCCATGGCCCCAGGCCGGCGTCCAGCGGATTGAATTTTTCATTCCATTCTCGTGGGGCTGACGCATAGCCATCTTCGATTCGCGCCATTTCGAGTACGAGGGGATTGATCACCGGTATGTTCAAAGGCACTTCACTGAAGAAAAGAAACCCGACGCCGGCAAACAGGCGCAGCCGAATTAAGAATGAATTTTCGTGCGTGAGGATCTCCTGTTCATCTGGTATTTTTGAAAAGGCCGTTTTGATCTGAAAAAAACTCTGCGGCCCGAAAAAATAGTAGGCATGGAGTTTCGAAGTTACATTCTCAATTTGAACGTCGTCCATAATGATGTATTTGTCGAGCCAAGCGGAGACTACTTCGGCTCGACCCTCGCCGCAAAGAAGAATGACATGATGTTCGCGCCTCAAAACAGTGATTACATCCAGAATTCTTCCTTTGTCCGTGGTAAGGATCGTGGTTGTCCATTGGTCCACGGCAAGATTCTTCACATCGTTGGTGGATAAGCGATGAAGCAGGTCTAATACGTGTTTTCCGGTAAGACGCAGAATGCCACGCCGATTCAATTCCAGCACCGAAAAATCATTCCTGAGTGCATGGTAATGGCGTTCAAATTCAGAATTCAAGTCGGTATCCTGTCGTATAAGTGTATTTACTCACGCGTCAATTCGGATTCGTTCGACGTACGTGGCTCTGCCCGTCTCGGAATCCACCTTAAAAAATAAAGCGTGCAGTCTGGGATCACCTTGCGCCGGTTCAAATTTGAAATAAGTCTGCAAAATAAACTTTTTAATTGTGGCGTCTTTGCCCATACCAATTACTCC
>JANNSF010000294.1:0-3309 GCA_031402315.1 bacterium
ACCTCCGCGGCGAAATCGACTCAGGGTTATACTGGTCTCAAGTCGTTGAAATTTTGATAACGGATACGTCACAGAAAAAAAACCGCCGTACCGATTTTCAGCGACGATGGCTTGTTCTCCCTGATCACCGACTTGATAAAAGTCACCTTTAAATCGATAAATGCCATAGGCGTAGTTTACGCGCTTGCCGAGGTTCACTTTTGTCAGAACAAAATTCCAATCGGTCAATATGCCATTTACATCTTGAGCATTATTGTAAAGGGTCAAATAATACTGATCGTTACCAAGCATATCGGTCACACCTATTTGCGCACCCCCGCCATAACCGTATTGAGGGCTGGCTTGAAACGCACCCTGAACGAAATCAAGACCATAGCGCTTATCGTAAGGCCTTGAATTAGAGTTCTGGATTTGAACTTTTGGTGTGGACCACAGGCTCTTAACACCGGACCAATGGAGTCTCTCACCGGGCAACAGGGTTTGTGCTTTATGTAAAGCGCTATCCAAGCGGCATATTTTGAAATTGAAATTTTCAAAAGCTGAAAAAATTAAATCCCCTTTCGCTGTCCACTCCGGATCAAATACAGCGGAGGTGAACGAGGTCAATTGGCGCGGCGCATAATGGGAATACGATGTGTCGGCCGAATTGAAATACTCTTCATTAAATGGCATAACCCAAACATTGGTTGGAGTTCCAACTCTGTTGGAAGTAAAGGCCAGCCATTTTCCATCCGGAGACCATGTGGGAGCCGCATCGTGGAACTTCCCGGAAGTAAATGGTGAAATTTTATTATCGACGACATTCCATAAGTAGAGGTTGTAAGCTCCTTTGCTGCCATCGCCATTGCGGTCGGAACTAAAGGCGATGTGCTTTCCGTCAGGACTCCAGGCCGGTTCCTTATCGTCATAAAAGTCATTCATAATGCGCAACATCGATCCATCAAGATCGGACGAATCAACTCGGATAATGTACAAATCCGCATTTCCCGAAGCACTCAACCCGGAAAATACAATGCGGGTTCCGTCAGGAGACCAATTGGGCGAGGCAATACCCACGAGATCATCGTACCGATAACGATGCGTAATTTTCTTTTTTCGAGTATCGTAAACGTAGAGAATATCACGTTCACCGCTCTTTGTTGAAAAAATCAACTCGCCGGTCTTATTAATATCGATTCTACTTTTAAAAAAATGAAATGTTTCAAAAGCTTCAGACCGTTCCCCACGAATAACGACCTCGGATTTTGAAGCTTCTTTAGTAGAACCAATTTTTTGGTGATAGAGATTCGTAAAGCCGTCGCGATTGGCAACATAGTAGAGGTCTTCGTCTTTTCCATACGAAAAATACGCAGGCTTCATACTGTAACCATCGTTGGTCAACTGCCGTGTAACGGAAAACGCCTGATCTTGTGAATCTAGGGTCGGATAATATTTCTTCTTAAGCCAATATATCCATTCTTTGCTAAGGGTTTCGTAATCCTTTCCCGTTGTCAGGAGCATCACTTTTTTAAATTCATCACTCTTCCAGATGTTATCAACCAAATGGAGGACCTTTTCCTCACCGTAGTTTTCGCTGAGAAAATGCAGAAAGTTCTCGCCAAGCTTATACATATAATAACTTCCATCGATTCGCCATAACTCCTGGAGTGGAACGATCGTATTGTTTAGCGTGGCATCGCGAATTACCATCTCAGCCTGAAAATCCGGGGCTCCGGACCAATACTCTGCTATACCTTCCGTAAACCAAAGCGGGGGTCCCGGATGATTAAGCCTCCGGTGCTGTGCGATGATTCGATTGACCTTGGAGTCCACAAAGACATGGGTTAATTCATGCCGCACAACACGCCGAAAATTTGTTGGCGAACCGTCGCTGGGCAAAACCACGCGTCCTTTGAAAAATTCAAAAAAGCCGCCAATGCCTTCCGGCAATTGACCGGCCGTGGTATTCGTTTGCTGGAAATGCATATGAGAACTATAGATGATCATCGGGACTTTTTTAATAAGCGAGTGGTTCATCCGTGCTTGAAGCTCCAAGTACTGTTCCTCGGCAAGGCCGGCCGCCCGTTCAGCTAGATCTTTCATTTCCGGATAGTAATATATTTCAAAGTGTTCGGTTTCCAGAATCTTCCAATTGAACTCCGTATAATGAACCTTATTCGTTCCAAAATAATTTTCATAATATTGAGCTTGTAAGCCAAAGCCCGTCAGGAACAGCAGTGAGGTGAATCGAAAGAGTATTTTTCGCATAGAAGATCGTATCAAAAGGTCGATAAGACTTTCCTTCTTTCAGTTTAGGTTGTTGATGATGTGTTCTTGAATGTAGGCACTTGTCCTGGCCATCCTTGTTCCATACCAGCAAAAATACGTTCCGTCCACAAGAAAAACCTGCTTATTTTTCATCGCATCAATCTTCAATGTCTCAAATTCCTTTATGTGCTTTTCTAAGAAATTGTACGGCTCATTCGGCAGAATGATGACCTCCGGATTGGCCTGTTCAATTTCCTCTGCGGTGACCTCAAAATAGCGATCCTTACGGCTTCCAAAAACATTTTCAAATCCGAAGCGAACCAAAACATCATGAATAAACGTGTCGCCATTAATAGACATCCATGGATTTCGCCAAATCAGGTACAGAGCCCGCATGGTTTTCAAGGGTTTTTCTTTTGTAGAAAATTTCTTGAAGCGGTCGATATAGGGTTCAGCTAATTTTGAAACGTCAAAGATTCTACCGAGATCAATAAGAAGGGACTCGGTGTCCGCATATTTACGCGGGTAGGTAACAAAAGTTTTGTATTTTTTCTGAAAATACTCAATATGTTCCGGTTTGTTTTCTTCTTCGTTTAGTATAATCAGATCCGGGTTGATTTTTTCAATGGCTTCAAAATCAGGGTTCTTCTGCCCGCCCACTTTCATTTTCGACTGCACACCCGCTTCCGGATAGATACAATACTTGGAAATTCCTGCGACTCGATCACCGACGCCCAAGTCAAACAGCGACTCCGTTATGCTTGGAATGAGCGATACGACACGCTCGGGTGGTGATTGAAAAGTGATTGTGCGACCGCGGGAGTCTTTGATTTCGACCATAATTCAAAATAGGTGCATAGGCCTCGCGAATCAAGGAGAAATGTTAATTGTCGGATTGAAATTTCGATGATGGCGCTCTACTTCTTAACGCCTTTGTGCCGCAGTGCGTCTTCCGGACTCGGTATCCAGTGGCCGATTCCGCCTGCCCGGTCATCATTAAACGTTGTTGGCACCATCCCCATAGCAGTTCGATCGTGCCATGTTGAGACCTGTTTCCCCTCG
>JANNSF010000295.1:0-16152 GCA_031402315.1 bacterium
CTTCGCCAAGGTCCTCGCCGACTACCACAAGGTGCCGCTCGGAACCAAGCACGTCAATCTCTTTAGAATCGGTAAATACCAATGCACCGGCTGCTGTTTCGTCCGTCACCTCGGCGGTTAATTCACCAATGGTCTCTGATCCTTCGTAGGCGCTATAATTATCATCGCCTACCGCATGATCCAAGTAGAAGTATTCGTCTTCAAGTTCAAGCGTATTCTCGACGTAATCCCCGTTTGCATCTTCATCGCTTTCGATCCAATAGCCGCCTACAAGGTATTGCGCATTCTCTTCATCCGACGCTGCGCTTTCGCATGACGACAGGAAAAAAGACGCTCCAAGGACGACTAAGCCCGACAATATCCATTTGTATGATTTCATAAATTTGTTCCTTTATTTGAATTTCTAAAACTGTAATGCTACGCGTAGCTGAAGATTATGCTGATAAAATGTTTCGACGGCCGTGCTTTTAGCGTAGGCATAATCCAAACGGATAAGGCGGCCGATATAAAGGCCGGTTCCTGCGGTAAAGGCGCCTTGTCCAAGTCCGGCGCGGACCGGCAACGTTAGAAACAGGAGTTTTAAACGATACTCGGCACCAACGCGGGCATGGTCAAGTCCGCTTTCATAAAGTTTACTGTCGTTGAGAAGGTCATCGAATTCCGCATTGACGTCAAAATTGTCAGAAATTTTGTGGTTGGCTCCCACGTTGACATTGCGTTGGACCGGGAGTTCCAAAATTCTTCCACGCAACGTTCCATCAACACCTTTAGCGTCCTTGCTTGTCGCCACGAGATCCTGAATGACCATTCCAACCGTCGTTTTTTCATTCAGTTTATAAATGCCGCCTACGTCAATTCCGATTTTATTAAGAGGGTTCTTGATGTCTTTTTGGATGGTTTTCGTCGGATTATTAAATTCCGCGGGATCAAGATTTTCTGTAACCGAGCGGCGTTGGACGTACTTTACATTGGCGCCCACGGTGATCTGATCGGTAATGGCGCGTGCAAGACCAGCCGCTACAACGATATCCAAAACGCCAAAAGCTTGGGCTTTAGGATAAGCTTCCGTAGGATCCGTCGGATTTAGCGCCGCTTTTAACTGTGCGGAATTGCCGGCGGAGACGGTGTCTGCTTTCAAATTCGCGAAGTTGTTGAGCGTACTGCCAAGTCTCGGTTTTAGGACGATATTGGTATTGGCGTACGCTGCGATGCCGATATGATTTCCGAAAAGATTCATCTTGAACATTGACGCCGGGAATACACCAAAGCTCACAGGATCGGTTTGCAAGTCATTGGTTACGCCGCTGATCGTTTTTGAAAGGGCGTTCATTTTACTTACCGCGCGATTGGCCTTACGTCCATTAACAGGATTGGGATCGCGTTCAAATTTATCAATCGCCTTTTTGGCGTCGCTGATTGTTTTTGGCGCGCTCTTAAATTTTGCCTGATTGTCTTTGATTTGCTTAGCCGCGCTGAAAATATTAGCGCCTAGAAAAAAGCCCACGTTGGCAATTTCAAGGCCGAATTTAGCGCGTTCCAGCAAGGCCGGATTATAAAGCATACCGTTAAAATTGTAGCCATTGGCTACATAGGCATTACCAAAGCCCATGGCGCCGACATCGTTTTTCTGGATATCAAATGCCAGTTTCTTTTGAGCTACTGCCGACGTGCCAAGGACCCAAACAAGGGCCGCCGCCATACTACAGGATCTCAGGAATGAATGAACCATACAACTCCTCCGTGTAATGTGAATGAAACGTTAGTTAGTTAAAATCTTTTGAATATGTCTTGTTATAACGTAAAAACCTGTCTTAAATTACCAAAGCAGCTTCCTTTTAGCAAGTTATTTCGAATGGGTATCGTTTTTATCGAAACGGCAAAAAATACTTGATGGCTATGGGGCGATTTTAGTACATTCTTGTGGAAGTACTCGGCTCTCTAACTTTGCTATAAACATTTCATTACGGAGACCTATGCAAAAAATAATTCTCTTCTTGATTCTGCAGGTATCGGCACTTTTGGCGCAAGAGCCTAAGGCTGTTGCCGTACTTGATTTTCAAGCGAGCGGCGGACTACAAACCAGCGAAGTCGCAACGCTCACAGGACGATTTCGCAGCATTCTGGTCAATACCGGCAAGTTTACTGTGCTCGAACGCGATAAGATGAGCGATCTCCTCAAACAGCAAAATTTTAATCTCTCGGATAATTGTAATTCGGCCGAGTGTGCGGTGCAAATCGGGCAACTCCTCGGTGTAGAGCAAATGATTGCGGGCGATATCGGCAAATTGGGCGCGACCTGGACCATTGATTTGAGGCAAATTGATGTCGAGACCGGAAAAATTATTTTGACTAAGAGTAAAGACTTTAAGGGTGAGATCGATGGAATGCTGGGCGTGATGAAGGATATTGCCAATGAATTTGCCGGCCTCAAGACGGAAGCTGTGGAACCGGTGATTACAGCGAAAGGTGATATCTATCTCACCAGCTCGCCGGCCGGCGCTCAGATTTTTATCGACGGTAAAATGTTTACCGACGATAAAAAGGCCGCTCTTCTTACACCACGCATGATAGAAGGCCTTTCGGCAACAAAACATACGATCGAACTCAAAAGTGGAGAAATGATCGCGAAAAGAGAAATCGATCTAAAGGCCAATGATCTGATGAATGTCGAACTCAAACTGAGCTTGCCTACGGTCACGATGAAATTTATTTCCAGCCCACTCGGTGCGGATATTTTATTAGATGGTCAAAAAATTGGCGTTACACCGTCCGTGCAAGAAATTCCGGTTGGAAATCATACGGCTAAGTTGACGTTGGCCAATTACGCAGACTATTCGGAAGAGATTACAATTCGATTAGGTGAGCCGGCCAAGAGCATCTCGGCCCAATTACTCAAGAATGTTAAGTTGACCATTGTCACGGATCCGCCCGAGGCTAGAATTTATATTGACGATGCCCTGCGCGCCAGCGCTTCGCCGCTTACCGTGACGCTTCCGGAAGGAAACCATGTTGTTTTGATAAAACCCATCAAAACGACGCTTGAAGAGATTAATAGGGCGATCAATTTAACGATTGATCAGCAATTGGATTTCAAACTCAAAAAAAGAAAGGCGGTTCCGGATGAAGCAGCCGCTCTCGCCGCGGCACAATTGCAGGCTCAGAAAGACGCGGAACGCCTCCGTAAACGTGACCAGCAGAGTGAGCAAGCGAGTTCCTCAAAATCCGGCGGCGTGAAGTGGTGGGTGTGGGCGCTTGGGATTGGCGGGGCTGGCGTTGCTGCGGCTGTGATACTTGGTGGAGGAGGAAGTGGCGGAGGAGGAAACGGTTCTGCGGGCGAGGGTATACCTACGCCGGCATGGCCGAATTAATAAAATAGGAATCAGAGGCAATTTTTATGAAAAAAAATTCAAATTTGTATTTGTTGTGGCTCGTGATGTTGATGACGACAAATGCGTATCCTCAGTATCTTTCGGGTAAAGAGAATAAATCCTATTCTTATCCTTCAAAGGTACTGGCCGGTCAAGACATCAATATTGTAAATGACAATCATTGGACGTCCAGCCCAATTTTGACTTCAACGAGTGACGGCATCTTGTTTGCCAATGTCATCGATACCTTAGCATCGGATTGGCGCGAGATAAGAACTTTCAAATCAACGAATAATGGGACCTCGTGGACGAGTATCCAAGCATGGGGTTATGGCCCGGCTACTCCCTCCTTTATGATCGATTTTAATGCTTCGACGGCGTGGAATACGAGCACGTCGGCGAGAGTGATGAACATATTCAATGGTATTAACAGGCCGTTAGGTGCGTCAAGTTATGAATTGTATGCCGTTGTGGATACAAGCACGGATGATCATCTTATTGATAACGGTGTAAAGCCATCACTTGCCAATGATTACATAACCTATACTTCCGGGACGCGCTGGTATGTGGTTTACTATTCTACCACGGCCAATGCGCTTAAATTTCGATTTTCGGCCAATGCCGGATCGACTTGGTCAACACCTGCAACATTATCCGGCACTGAATTATCCCTCGGGTTGCTCACCCTGTCGGATGCTCATTGCAGTATGGCTTATGCCCGTTCCGGAGCGACGGACATTTTGCACGTTACGTATGTAGGTTATGATCCGGCCGTATCCGGATTGCAAGAAGTATATTATGTACGATCAACGGATCGCGGGGTCACGTGGTCGACGCCTGTGCTACGAAGCACATCGGCAATCGGCGTTGCCGATATACTTCCGACGATTGATGCGAGTGGAGGTATGGCTGTCATGGCATGGAAGCCGCGTTATGGCAATGGTACGACGGGAATTTATTACCGTTACAGCAGCGATGGAGGGCTAACATGGTCGACGCGAAGTAAATTAGACAGTGATTCGTCAAACACGCTTGGAAATATTGCTTTGGATGTCGAGCCGGGTGCAACCCCTGTTAATTTTTATGTAGCGCGGCAATATAGTAACTTCGGCGGCTACCTATCAATTTCCAAAATGGCCTTCTCCGCTCCAACTTCGCCCATTGACGTCGGGTCATTTAATGAAATATCAGCCGTCTCGCCAACGAGCCGAATTGGCCTTCTTTCAGCCCCCGGTCCCGGTGGAACCATCGGCGTAGCTTGCGCATGGGATTATGCCAAAACCGCAACGGACCACGACATACTATTTGACGCCACTTGGATTAACCCTATTTGTTCCGGAACCACCCTATTGACATCAAGCTCGGGAACATTTAATGACGGAAGTGGCACCGGAAAGAACTACGCCAACGATCAGGATTGTAAGTGGTCGATTCAGCCTGCAAGTGCGACTCAAGTTACATTAAATTTTTCTTCATTTCGGACCGAACTGGATTTCGACACCGTAATCATTTACAACGGCGCAACAACTGCATCCCCGAGGTTGGGTCAATTTACAGGATCAACTATTCCGGGTACGGTAATTTCCGGTGGCTCGATGCTGGTTCACTTTAAAACCGATCAGATTGTTACCGATTCAGGTTGGACGGCGAGTTATACATCATCGACTACGGCATCTGCGCCTTCTGCGCCCACCAGTCTTACCGCGACAGCTCAATCGTCTTCTCAAATCAATCTATCTTGGACGGCCAGTTCGAGTGGCAGTCCGACGAAATATAGAGTTTATCGTAATACGACAAGCGGATCTGCCGGTTTGCAGATAGACTCCGTGAATTCGCCAACGACGACATACAATAACACAACCGGATTAAATTCATCGACCGCCTATTATTATACAATATTTGCAGTGAATGCAACGGGCATGTCGACAGGATCGAATCAAGCCAGCGCGACCACTCAAGGGGCGAGCTCGGCGCCTTCCGCGCCAACCGGTGTGACCGCGGTCGCCCTATCTTCCTCTGCAATTTATCTGTACTGGAACGCTTCGGCAACGGGAAATCCTTCAATCTATCGAATCATCAACAATGGGAATCAGATTGACAGTACGACATTTACAGGAATTACAAGGAACGGTCTTTCACCAGCATCTAACTATACTTATAGCATAAGGGCCGTCAATTCGGCAGGGACAGCCACATCCGGTATTGTAAACGCAACGACCTTTCCAGTAACCATGTTCCTTCCTGAGATTAGTAACGTTAAGTCCATAGGCGCGTATCCGTCCGGACTTACAAGTTCGTATGAATATAATGCGATTTCTCTTCCTTTTGGAACCAGCATAAATCTGTCGGATATTTTAGGAAACCAAACCTTCGATAAAAATGGCAATCCGATTGAATGGAGTTTATTTGAACCCATCAATGGAGCCTTTTTTACCGGTGGCACAACGGTGTTTTCAGAAACGGGATATCTGATTTATAAGAAAACCGGGACAGATATATTTTCCAATCTTGGCGATGCAACAAGTTTGCCTCTCTCCGCCGTGTTAAATCTTACAATCACACCCGGGTGGAACTTGATTCCGTGGCCGCAACCCTATCGCGCCAACCTCCAAGTGACGGATAACACAAAACTGGGCCCTTTCTACAGTCGTACAGGTGCGAGTTGGTCAAGTGCACAAAGCAGCATCACCGCGGAGCCTTTCACGGCCTATGCGATTCAGAATCTCACTTTTTCATCATTTACACTGGATCAATACATCAACGTTTATCCCATTCCCAAAGCCATCGCATCGATGACGCGTGACCTCAACTGGCATATCAATTTTTCAGCGCGCGTCGGGAAATTTGAAGACGCTGGAAATATTGCGGGCGTAAAGGCCGGCGCGAATGATGAATTTCATATCACTGAAGATTACGCCGAGCCCCCATTTATGGGCAATGATATCACACTGTACTTTGATCAGAAACAGGAAAAAACGTGCTGGAATATTCAATCAGCATCTTCGGAAAACCATGTCTGGGATATGGTTCTAAGAAACGGATCCGGAAAAAGTGAATCGGAGTTAATGTGGACACGGGAAAATTTACCCGAAAGTTTATCCGCGCGGTTACTGGATATCGATAATAATATTTGGATAGATCTCGCGGCAAGAGATCAATACGCGTTTGAATCACGCGGTGAAAATCGATTCAAAGTGCTTATCGGTACCGCAGAATTTGTTAATTCAGAGTCCGCGAAACTGGACAAAACCTTGCCTAAGGAATTTACGCTCGGTCAAAATTATCCAAATCCCTTTAATCCGTCTACGACCATTCGGTTTGATATGGCGAAAACGAGCCCGGTACGCATTGAAATTTATAATCTTCTTGGTCAGCGTGTGAGAGTGCTGGTAAATAATACGTTTCAAACGGGTCATCAGGCGGTGCTGTGGAATGGTCTTGACGACGGCGGGCGCAATGTATCGAGTGGAATTTATATTTACCGCATGAGCACCAACGGCGCTCATTTCTCGAGAAAAATGTTGATGGTGAAGTAGCAGAGGCAATGATCAATGATGGTGATTTTTCATTGATCATTGTTCGTTGCTCATTGCGACTTTCCGAATTTTTCCTCGAATCCCTTAACTTTATTGAGTCGGCGTGTGTGGCGTTCCGCACCCGAAAACTGAGCCTTGAGATAGGCCTGTATCACTTCGATGGCCAAAAGCGGCCCAATAATACGAGCGCCAAGCGTAAGTACATTCATATCATCATCCTCGACACCTTGGCGTGCGGAAAACGTATCGTGGCAGAGCCCGGCGCGAACGCCCTTAAATTTATTGGCCGCGACCGTAGCCCCCACACCGCTTCCGCAAATCACGATACCGCGATCCACACGCCCGGACATCACTTCCTTTGCAACTTTTTCTGAATAGTCCGGATAGTCAACCGCGTCCGTGGAATTTGTACCAAGATCGACGATTTCGTGACCCGCTTTCTGGCAAGTCTCTATGACCGTTTGTTTCAGTGGAAACCCGCCGTGATCGCATCCAATGGCAATTTTCATAGTCATCTCCAATATTTTAGGCTAAAAATAGAACTCAAAAAAAAAGGGCTCAAAACAAATTGAGCCCTTAAACATTTTCGGTCAACGTGATATTGTTATTCTTTGAACTTATCGGCATTTTTTTCTACATAATTCTTCCATTTGTCCGGTGTATTCTCGACCGCAAATATCGCTTCGACCGGGCACTCCGGTTCGCAGGCCCCGCAGTCAATACATTCATCCGGATGGATGTATAGTTGGTCCCAAGCGTCGCCATCGTAGATGCAGTCCACCGGGCAAACCTTGACGCACGCGGTATCCTTTACACCAATGCATGGTTCTGCAATTATATATGCCATAGGATCTCCTTAAATTGTTTTGTTCTTTTTTGACCGAGCAATTTTAAAAATTATCACCGCAATAATCAAGTTTTTTGTGAACGGGCAAAGGCTTACGGCAGTCAATCAACAAAGAAATGGTAGGCGCAGGCTTTAGCCTGCGAAAGACGATATGAAATGAATAGGCGATCCCTATTCTTCAAAGGGATCGAATGAGAGACCTGTATTGTTTCAAAAAAAAAGGCGGCCAATTCAGCCGCCTTTTGGTTCTGTTAATCTTTCAACTCAATCTTCTCGGTCGGTTTAAACAAAATAGCACCCGATTCGGAGGCGGTTTTTTGAAAATCCATCCATTCCTTACTTCGCAAGGCTTCATAGCCTGTAAGAAATTTCTGAATATTCTTTTTTGTTTTGTCATACTTGACACGGCTGTTTTCCGCGGGCGCCTCATAAGTCGACGTCACGCTATAAAGTAGATCACCGGTCTCGCGTAAGAGAGAAGGTATAAAATCATTAAATCCATGAGGCATAGGTTCGGGATCAACTTGCGCCGAAAAATCCGTGAGCTTTTTCTGCAATTCGGTTGCAGATCTTTTTATCGAATTTCCTTTTGCGGTATCGAGATTTCCCGCAAAGTCCATAACCGCCTTGATGGTCTTTTGCTGTTGATCGATCTGCGCTGCAACGCGGGCAAGAATTTCCTGTAACCCCCCTGTCTTAAGAGCCAGCTGATCCGTTGCGGCGCGCCCCTGCGCGGATGTGACAAAGCGCGGATCCGGGCGAACCTCGACCGTTTTCGTTTCGACCATTCCATTGTAACGTATGCGGACGGTGTATTTGCCGGGCGAAACAAATATACCCGATGACTCGAGATCCGTCGAATCAACCGATTTAGGGCGATGAAAGGAACGCCGCGAAAGATCCCATGATGTACGATTCATACCGCGACGTTGGGGCCCTTTGATAACGCGAATCACGGAGTCACCGTCCAGGATTTCGATTTTGAGTTTACTTTCCTTAGGAGTATCCTCTAGGGCACGGACGCTGTCCGGCGTATTCACGTAGTAGTTTAGGACCGCTCCGTAGGGCCTTTGAGTACCCTTGAACATGGCATCGCCTGGGCCTGTGGCATTTGAGCCAAACCAAAAAGCATAGTTGTACTGATAACCAGGGGATACGTCAAAAAGATGCAGTTGTTTTTTTGTAATGTCGGTAGAAAGTTTGCGAAGAGGTGTCACATCGTCCAGAATATAAATACTGCGTCCGTGTGTACCAATGATCAAATCATTATCGCGCGACTGGGTCGCAAGATCGTACACCGGTACCGTTGGAACGCCGTACGTCCATTTCATCCAGTTTTTTCCGCCGTTCAGGGACGTAAACAAGCCGGCTTCTGTACCGAGCCAAAGGAGATCTTTATTCACGGGATCTTCCTCGATCACGTGGGCATGCATATCAATATCTTTTGTAACGAGGCTGGTCCATGACTTTCCAAAGTCGCGCGTTACATACACGTACGCTTTGAAATCCGATCTCCGATGATTATCCATTACAAGATACGCGGTGCCGGCGTCAAATTTTGACGCTTCAATGTGAGGGACCCACGTAGCCGATGGCGTGTCAATTCCTTTGTTTTTTGAAACTAATTCCCATTTTTCTCCGCCATCCTGCGTGACGTGGACATTTCCATCGTCTGTGCCAACCCATATAACTCCGCGTTTCACCGCGCTAGGGGCAATCGTCAAGATGGTGCAATGATTTTCTGCTCCGCTGGCGTCTATGGTAAGACCGCCGGTTTCGGTTTTCAACTTTGAAGAATCATTAGTTGTCAAATCTTTGCTGATAATTTTCCATGAATCACCTTTGTCGGTGCTCTTGTGGAGAAATTGACTTCCATAATAAATAGTTTTTGAATCAAAAGGGTCCAGTGCGAGACCGGAGTTCCAATTGTAGCGATGTTTGACATCGCTTTCCGTCGGTTGTATATATTTCTGAACTGCCGTTTTGTAATTGTAGTAAAAGAGATTACCGGCTTGCGACATGGCATACCCGAAGTCAGAATTTTCCGGATCGGGTATGGTCGCAAATCCATCCCCGAAGCCTACCATTTCCCAATCGCTGGGATAGATCGCATCGCGTTTGAACGAATTACTGGGTCCCCGCCACGAACCATTGTCCTGCAAACCGCCATAAACGTTATAGGGATATTCCATGTCGTGGCTAATGTGATAAAATTGGCCGATCGGAAGATTTTGGACAAAGCGCCATGTTTTGCCACGATCCTGAGTGAAACCCAGACCACCGTCATTTCCGCAGATCAAGCGTTCGCCGTCTGGATGCATCCAAAGCGCATGGAAGTCCGGGTGAATATTAGTATAAGGTGTGAGGGTTGAAAAACTTTTTCCACCGTCTTCACTGACAAGCATGATCGTTTCATTTTTGTAAACGATGTTCTCGTTTTTCGGATTAACATTGATATCGCTAAAATAAAACGGACGGAAGTTTATTTGATTTGACGTGTTGACGGACTTCCATGTAAATCCTCCGTCCTCCGAGCGCAGTAGCGCCGGCGCTTTCGCTTCGACGAGCGCATAAGCAATATTCGAACGATTCGCGGCAAACGCAAAGGACGCGCGACCGAGTTCGCCATCCGGCATCCCTTCCTTATTAGTTAATTTTTTCCAATTGACGCCGCCGTCTGAAGTAATATACACACCGCTTCCCGGGCCGCCCGATTTGAAAAACCACGGCCAACGTCGGTGTTCCCACATGGAGACGATGAGCTTATTGGGATTTGACGGATCCATCACGAGATCGGCCGCTCCGGTTTTCTCATTGACATATAAAAGCTTATTCCATGTTTTCCGCCATCGGTTGTTTTGTAAACGCCGCGTTCCGGATTTTCGCCCCAGGTAGTGCCCATCGCCGCGACGTACGCGATATCCGGATTGTCCGGATGGACAATAACGGTTGAAATTTTTTCAGCCTTTTCCAGACCGAGAAAATTCCATGTGCGCCCAGCATCAATCGTACGATATACTCCGCGACCAACGCCGACGCTATTTCGAACGTTCGCTTCGCCGGTTCCGACCCATACGATATTTGGATTTTTCTGATAGATTGAAATGGACCCGATGGAAGCCGTATTTTGCTCATCAAATATCGGTTTCCAGGTCGTACCGCCATTGATGGATTTCCAGACGCCTCCTGTAGCTGCGCCAACATAGATGATATTCGGATCGTGAATCACCGCGTCGATCGCCGCAACGCGCCCGCTCATATTGGCAGGGCCAATACTACGCGCCTTCATGCCTTTGAAAAAGGTCGAGTCATACTGTCCAAATACCGTAACGGAAAAGGCCCATAACAAAATCAGGTGCTTCATAAAATCTCCTCGCGGGTTGAAAGAATTCTAGACAAGAAAAATTCGTTAGGGATAACGTAGTTTTATCCCATTTGTTTCACATCTCAATAATATTTTGAAACTAAATAGATAATTGTAGCCGTTCTGTCAAGGTTGCTTGTAGGTCTTGAGAAATTCCTCTGCCGTGCAAATGACAATTTCCGACTCCTTGTAATCACGGATGTTGCGTGTAATCAAGCAGCCCGTTTTAATTTTTAGAGCTGTGTAATATTGAATCGCATCCTCAAAATCATTGAAGTTGGACGCCAGAGCTAGGGATATGATCATGTCATCTACGGAGGCAACGGTGACCAACGCTTTTAGTTTCAGTAAATTTTGCAAAGCCGTTTTTCGGCTGGAATGTTTTTTTAGAATGTAATAGAGATTTGAAAAAATCAGTGAACTGACCACCCCTTCGATTTTGTTGTTATCAAGCAATGAAAATAATTCCGCCGCAGGTCGATAAAAAGGCTCGCGCTGTGACAATAAATCCAAAATGATATCTGTATCGATGAATACCTTCTTCATGACTTGTATTTCTTGGTCAGGTATTCGGTATATCCCTCTTTGACATTTTGATTTTTGTTCAAATGAATGACCCCGGACAATTCTTTAATCAAAGGCGTTAGGGCCAAAGGGTTATTTTCCTCGGACTCCGTCAAATATTTGAAATATCGTTCTACAACCTCAGACAAGCTTACATCCCTTTTGCGGGCATATGTTTTGGTTTTCTCAATGACGGACTTGTCTAATTTTAATGTCAATTTATTATTCATAACGCCTCCCTTTAATACGTATAGATTATACGTAATTAATACGTATAGATCAAGTTGAAATTGAAGCACAGGCCACTTCGAACCAACGCCGACATTTCCAACGAGTAAAATACTCTGACATTTTAAAAAGTTTATATACCTATGAAATTCCGTCCGCTAAGGCCTTGGCCACAACTTGTGAAAAGCGCGCTGTATCTTTGATTTTTGATCCTTCGGCGAGAAGTGCGAGGTCGTAAAGGACGCTTGCGTATTCCCTCGCCACGGCACTCTCCTTGTCTTTTTCGATAAGAGCCTGCAACTTATTGACCAGGGCATGGTTCGGATTGACCTCCAGAATGCGCTGATTGGGAAGATTCATATTTTGTCCCATCGCTTTCATGAGCCTTTCCATACGCGCGTCCATACCTTCATCATCGGCCACGAGACAGCAGGGTGAATCGGTCAAGCGTGTGGAAACACGAACGTCCTTCAATTCGGATTTCAAATGCTCTTTCATAAACTGAATGACACTTGATAATTTCTTCTCCGCATCACGTTTGGCATCTTGTTGGGCTTTATCCGATTTCAATTCGCCCTGTGTGAGTGATTTTACTTTCTTATCTTTGTACTCCAATTCCTGCGCAATAAAATCATCAATGTCATCCATGAAAAACAGGACTTCAAAATCTTTTTCCTTCACCGATTCCAGATAGGGCGAATTTTCAATCTCTTCGCGTGTTGCACCGGACATATAATAGATAAATTCCTGATCCGGTTTCATCCGGTCCACATACTCCTTGAGCGAAGTCAGTTTACCTTTTTCCGTCTTGGTTGACTCAAATAATATGAGTTCGCGGAGCGCTTCCTTTCGCGAATGATCGCTGTACAGACCTTCCTTGAGGGCACGGCTGAATTCCAAATAAAACGATGCGTATTTGTCGAATTCATGATTCTTCAATTCCGTCAGTGTATCGAGGATCTTTTTTGTGATGCTTTTTTTGATAATTTCGATTTCTTTATTCGCCTGAAGAATTTCACGAGACACATTGAGAGGCAGGTCGGGCGACTCAATAACGCCCTTTACAAAACGCAAATAGGAGGGGATTAGCTGTTCGCAATGATCCATGATCTGGACTCGCTTAACATAAAGCGTGGGGCCAATTTTGTATTCCTTGTAGAACAGGTCAAAGGGCGCTTTGGTCGGGATAAAGAGCAGCGCATTAAATTCCGTATTACCCTCGGCCTTAAAGTGAATGACTTTCAGAGGGTCATCAAATTGATGAGTAACGTGTTTGTAGAATTCCTTGTATTCCTCGGTCGTGACGTCCGATCTTTCTTTTAGCCAAATAGCTTTCTGAGAATTGAGTAATTCATTTTCCTTTTTCGGATCGCCAAGATCGAGATAAATCGGATGTTCGATAAAATCGGAATATTTCTTGACGGTGGATTTGATTTCCCATTCCTCGAGATATTTTTTTCCTTCTTCATTCAGAAACAGAATAATGTCCGTTCCACGGGAATCCTTTTCAAAGTTTTCGAGAGAATAGGTTCCGTCCGCAGGAGATTCCCATCGGATCGCCGTTTCCTTGGCTTCGCCCGCTTTTCTCGAGATGACGACGACACGTTCTGAAACCATGAAGGACGAATAAAAACCGACGCCGAATTGCCCGATCAATTCCGGATTGTTTGTGACGTCTTTTTCTGAAATTGTCTTCAGAAACTCGCGCGTCCCCGAGTGGGCAATGGTGCCAAGCGATTTGACAATATCTTCAGAATTCATTCCGACGCCATTATCACTGATGGTGATCGAATGGTCGTCCTTATTGATTCGGATCTTGATTTTCCATTCGGAATCACCTTCGACGAGCTTGGGATCGGTCAGAGAAAGGTACCGAAGTTTGTCAATGGCGTCCGATGCATTGGACAAGAGTTCGCGCAAAAAAATCTCTTTATGCGAATAAAGAGAGTGAATCATCAGATGAAGAAGTTCTTTGACTTCCGTCTTAAATTCCATCGTGGGCATGGTGACACCTTATCCTAAGTTTTGTTAAAAGTGTATTTGTGAAAAAGAAGATAGGGAAAAGGAAGGTTTGTTTCAACGGTGCGCTTACTGGAATTAGCTATTCTCTAAAAACAAAATGTGAGCCAAAATAGTTATTGAAAATTAGTTTGAATGTATTGTCAGGACTGAAATCGGGAGTTAATTGGCTTCTAGCACTGTCATTTGGAATATAATAGGCGTTAAAAATATTACGTGCATGATTTGCATCCTGTCTCATGCCGTGGTCTGATTGTACTATGATGATAGGTGGTGTTTTTGAATACTGTAAAATATGAGTAATGACATCCAGTGTCTTCTCTGCAATATAAAAATATTGATCCACATAAAACTGCTTATTTTCCCAGTTATTTGCGTCATCCTTCTTTATCGGTTCACCGTGAGGTCCAAAAATAAATGGGGCATGGGGGCAGATAATGTGTGCAAATACAAATTTAGGCGATGTTTGGCTCCTGACTATATCAAGAGCCTCAAATTGATTTAAGACATATGATTGGTCTCCACTTTTTAGGTCATTCCAAAGTCTGAATATTGAGGCCGCGATCATCTTCGTAAAGAGCTCATTCCGGATAAGATAGGGGTTTATGACAGAATCGGCCATTGAACTGCTCATACTATGCGACAACCATGATCCGATATGGAAATATTTATAGCCATCATTACTCAGCCTTTTAACCAACGGATTCTTGCGGATCGCAATAAAGCTATCTTCACCATTTTCATACTCACCCATGGTAAATGATGAGGCGAGCGACATGTGTGTTGAGGCAAATCGCGAGCGGCTTTCTGTTGCAACGTAGAACCCCAAGCCGACAAGTTGGCGCTCAAAATCGTTTGTTTCCACATGGTAATAATCTTTAAGCTGTTTTGTGCTGGCAAACTCGTCCAAAATAATAAAGTATATGTCCGGGTGGCCTAGATCGAATCGAATGGACGTATCCGGGGGCATTGATTTATCGATTGCGGGATAATTGGACGCTATTCGGTATGAAGTAAACAATAAAAAATAGAGTGCGATTATACCGGCCGCGTTTATAAGAGGCTTCATTGATCTGGCTGTTTTAAGAACGAAGCCGGATGCCAATGTAACAACAAGGAGTGATAGCGGCAAAAGGTAACGATGTCTCGAAAATCTCCCCAAAAACTCTATGTTTGAAAAATTATTATAAAACGAGCCGTAGGTGAGGATGAAAAACACACATAGCATAGCCAGTACAATTGATTTGTCATTGTCTTTTGATACTTTAAGAAAAACTGTCAAAAGTGCGGATGTCAATAGGATTGAAAAGAAACACGACGATAAAAGGTCAGTGAAACCGGATTCGCCATATAGATTTGCAAAAAGTATCAGATTAGGGCTGATGCAAATTATTAAAAGAGTTAGTAGTGACCTCCACATGGTCAGTTCATATCTTCTTTCGGGCTCATCCGATAGAGAATTCTATGGTTTCCCTCAATTGAGAGTCGTTCATCGACAGAAAAGTATTTCTGAAAATCCGATTGAAAAATATCTTCTTCATAGTTATTGCAAACGTCTCCCCTGTTTATCATGAGCAACTGAACTTGCGAATCTCCCTTTTCAATAAATTCAATAACAATGGGTGAATTAAATTGCCTAAGAAATTTTGCAATTTGCAAAAAACTCAAATTGTGTTTGATAACTAGATGGTGAATTAGAGCCAGTGCCATAATCATATCTGGCTTTATTCGGTCAAAAAACGAATAACGCTCTTTCAAATCCCAGCCGCAGCCATTGGTTGGATTAGTGATGTCCATTACAAACAAATTAATTGTTCCGGCTTGCTGCCCCTTCATTTGTAAGTAAAGGTATTCAATGGCCAACGGATCACTATCCACAGAAATTACTCGCTTTCCCATGGAAGATGCAAGTTGGCTAAAAACACCTCGATTAGCCCCTAAATCCAGTATGGTTGAATATTTAGTCCGATTCAGCCAGTCGTAAATTATTTTTTTCTTAACGCCGAAGGCAGCATCTGAATAATTAGTGTTTTCATAATATTCAGACCATGCCGTCTTCTTTGAATTGGCTTTTAGGCATTTGATCGTTTGTTCAAGATGATCAATAAGACCATAAAATCGCAACTTAGTTAATATTGGTTTACTTCTTCTTTCGTGGGTTGTTAAGTGAAGAGGAGTCTTTGAATTCAAATGAATATGGATGGCGGTAGACAGACGAAATCGAGA
>JANNSF010000296.1:0-2579 GCA_031402315.1 bacterium
GCGACATCAACCTTGGCAAGGTTGCACTCTACCAACTGAGCTACTCTCGCAGTAAGACTACTGCACTTAAAACTGGGACAGCAATATAAGCCAAAAGGCCTGTGAAGTCAAGAAAATTAAGGACTTTAGAGTATTTTTGTATAACTGTTGCTATTACAATAGCTTAACATGTTATTAATATGTTTAAACCGAGCTCAACCGACGGTGTTTGTGGATGATGAGAGTCCAGACTTCGACCTCACAAATATTTGGAACTTTCTCCCCTTTTCCTCGGTAAATGGGCTGTAGCTCGAATTTTTGTGTCGTGAATTTTTGCTTGTGGAAAGAAAATATTTTATAATGGAATTATGAAGTATATTGCCATCATTTTTTTTGCTGTATCGGTGTACTCGATCAGTTCATGCTCTCTGAATTCATCACTAGACGAATTCGAATCGCTCCGGGCAGAAAAGGACTCCCTACGATCGGCCATTGCCAAAACGAAGGGCGAGCTCCGCGAACTGGAAAAAGAAATTTGGAAAACTCTTTATGAAACCGAATTCTTGAGAAATGCCGTTGTAAAAGCCGATGCCGATTCGGTCAAGGAATTCTATCATAATTACGTTTTCAATTTTCGCCGCCCGATCGAAGCCTTCATCGAAATGGATCCCAAATCACCATTTAGATTCCCCTTAAATGCAGAAATGGAAGAGGGTCTTCTAAAATTCCGAATCCAGTGGGGCCGGTTATTCTACTTTGACTTCAATCACCTTGGTATGGACATTCGCGCACGCGAGGGCGACACAGTTCGCGCCATATACGATGGCTTTATCCAAAATTATTCCGGCGCCGAAGGCTATGGCGACCTTGTCGTCGTCGTGGAGCACGAATACCGCGAGTCCTGGAATAAAACCGCCATTCCGATCACCTTTCTGTCAATCTATGGACACGTGCGCAGTTATTCTCAAACCGGCGAGGCGCCACTCAAGCTACAACCCGGCACCCGCGTTAAGAAAGGCGACGTGATTGCCTTCATTAATGATGACCAGCATAATGGCTATGGCCGCGAACACCTGCACCTTGGAATCCGAATCCAATCGGCCAAAGATGCCATGGCCATTGATAATGGGTACTGGATGCGCGGTTACGATACGAGAAATCATTCACGGTTCCAGTTTTTCATGAATCCGGTAGAACTATTTGGCCGCTATGTAAAATTTAATATGCCGGAATATCAACCTTAACAGCACTCTTATCCCCGACAGAATTTGCCGGCTTTCAACCATGCTATTTTCGACTGCAGGGACTTCTTTTGGTCCGAAAATTGTAGTGTGAAATTCCGTTGTAATAAACCGCCTCTTTACATAAATTGCCGCGATTTAGAATACTCATTGAGAACCAGTTAACGATGGATTGATGATTACTACCACAGCCCGTTCCGGCGAAAAACTATCTTCCGCGATTGCGAGTCAGGATGTGGCCGCCTTGATTTCAGGCGAGCAAAACACAGTTTGGATCGACGTCGAAAGTCCTACGGAAAATGAATTGAAATGGCTTGAAGATACGTTTCAGTTTCATCCCCTTTGTATTGACGACTGCCGTACGTTTTCGAATTCGCCCAAGCTGGATGAATACGATCATTTTCTCTTTCTAGTGACCCACGACACCTATATGGAAGACGAATTGGCGGTACGCCATGAAATGGACTTTTTCCTTGGAAAAAACTACCTGGTATCGGTTCACCAAAAACCCAGTCGCTCAACTAAGTCACTACATTCGCGTTGCGAGGCCCGCGCCGTTCTCGCCGTATTCCGCCAACCCGCCATTATTTTGCACGCGATTCTTGATGAATTGCCGGAAGATATCTTCCCGATATTAAACCGATGGGAAGAAAAGATGGATATGCTCGAAGCGCGCGTTTTCTCCAACCAGGGCCATCATGTTTTGAATGACATTATGAATCTGAAGCGTCAACTGGCTGAATTGCGGCGTAATCTTGCCATGCAGCAGGATGTGATTTCCAAACTCATTCATACCGATGTGATTATTGAACTCAAAAATTCACGCTTCCTGTTCCGCGACCTTCACAACCAATTGATTCGTCTACACGATCTGATCGAAAATCAGCGCGATGCACTGGGTAATATTCTGGAAATACATTACTCTTCACTCACGCATCGAATCGGAGAAAATTCGCATAAGGTAAATCTTGTGATGCAGCGACTGACGATCATAACGACCATATTTATGCCTTTATCGTTTATGGCCGGAATTTACGGCATGAATTTCGAAGAAATGCCCGGGACAAAAAATCCCAATGGATTTTTAATTTTGATCGGATTTATGCTGTTTATCGCAAGTTTGATGTATTTCAGTTTTCGCCGAAAAAAAATATTTTGAAGTTGTTCGCAAAAAGGATTTTATGAATCAAGCGCGTTTGATCGATGTGCAGGCGATCCGTGAGCCCGCCATAGCACCGGAGATGGTGCAGGGACACGGCCTGACAGCCGAAGAGTACAAGAAGATATTGGATATTCTGGGACGTGTGCCCACATTTACGGAACTTGGAATTTATAGCGTCATGTGGAGTGAGCATTGCA
>JANNSF010000297.1:0-6381 GCA_031402315.1 bacterium
CGGGATGCTCATCGTAATTCACGGTCTCGGAATTAAAATCATTATAACTTTTATAGCTCTCGCCGAGGGTTTTTCCATCGAACAGGTGTTTAATAAACTGCTGAAATGCATCGCCAAACCAATCGGCATAGTACCCGGCACAACCCATTTCCAAAAACGGTTTGGAGTACATCGCCACGCGCCTTTTCGCTTCACGCTCATCAATTTTTCCGACGTCAAATCCGGCATTGCCGGCCGTGAAGCATCCGTACAGCATTACCACGGCATTGGGCGCAAGCCTGAGATCCTCTTTTACATTAGCAGAAGACGCGAATTTTCCTTTCAGCGAAAAGCCGCCAACCCATTTGGGCGGATTGGATCCGTCGTAGACACCATGCCCGCGGTAGAGAAGAAAGTGGGCTCCGGCCGCCGCCTGTTTAATAGCCGTCCAATCGTTTTCCGGTGTGTAGAATTCGTACACCGTTACTCCATTCGCCCGCAGTGCCTGAGCGGCCATCTTAAGGTTGGCAATCTCCTTAGTGGTCCACGATCCTTCGTCCCCATCAATGGGCGCACCAAGAAGAACGGCTTTCAATCCATTTATTTTAACGGTTCCCGCCGTGACCGGATCACGAAAGATAAATTGTTGCATCTCATCGGGTATGTGCGCCTGGGTGGGCGAATTCACTTGCGCAACATTCGCCAGTGAAATCATTGAGATCAACATAAGTGCGCGAATAAGAATTTTTCTCATGAAGGCTCCTTGTTTGGAATGGCGGCAATGTATACCGCGTGTGCCACAAAAGTAAAAAACTTTTCATGATTCGCGAAATTAATTTTTATACCTTCTCCTTGCATCGAAGGCCATATTACGTTAGTTTTTTGACATGAATGAAAAGCCCTTTACGCGTTGCTTCTTTTGCGGAAATTTGGCAGAATTTATTTTCGTACACGGTCACTATCAGTGTGCGTCTTGCAGGAATGTGCAAATCAAATGCTGTGAGGGCGAACGTTGCGAGGACGATGATCCCCGTTTAAATCAAAATACGATGGAGGAAAAGAATGGATAAATTTCTGAGGCGCCTGCTGCCACAAGCAATAGGGTTTGTTTTTATGGGACTGGGTTGGTACATCAGTATTGTCAGCGTGGGCCTGGATAAACTGACTTCCCCTACCATTTTTACAGGATCAACTCTTTCCGGATTTGCAATAGTTCTGGCGGGCGCCTATCTGCCTCAAATCTGGATTTTTATTCTCAATCGATTTCAGAAATGACTTTGTCATAAAACGTCATAAAAAAAGCCAAACTCCGGATGAGTTTGGCTTTTTAATTTCAAAAGTGAATTTATCCTTTAGGAAAATACCGTGCATAAATCGCGTCGGTGAGCGCTAACGCTTCCTTTTGGTAGGGATTGATACCGAGGCGGTAAAACGTATCGTCAATGAAGTTATTCGCGTCCTTCCAAGATGGGGTTCCGTTGAGTTCGGTGATCAGCGCGAAAAATTCTTTGTCATTTTTCTTGAAGAGCTTTTTGATAAATGTTTTCTTATCCCCGTCTTCAATCATCTTATTGAGATCTTCGAGCACCTCTGCCTGACCCATCTGTTTGGCCATATGGTCTGCCAATTGGTCGGAGATCGCGACCTTGCTGGTGTCCACCACGGCCACCGGCTTCATCTCGGGTTGTGGAGCCAGAACGATATCGTCCTCTTCCTCCTGGAAGAAAGAATCCATCGACTCCGCGACGGCCTCTTCTTTGACGTCCTCAATTTTTGAAACAAGATGGGAGAGATTTTTGGTCTCAAAGATTTCCGTTTTCTCTTCGTATTTGACGTCCACCTTTGCGGGCTTAGCCACGACTTTGGGTTCAATATCGCCTGTTTCCAAAAACGATTTTAACATGGATTCCAGTTGAGACACACTCACGGACGTCTTACCTTTGTCAATAGCCTGTTTCATGGCCTTTACATACTCGGGCAAGTTACGATCCTGATAGGCATTGACGAGTATATCCGCATCCAAAGTTTCCGATTCTTTCTCGCGCCCGAGATTCAAAAATCCTACGACCACTTTTGCGACATTGACCGCCGCAGAAGTTTTATTCTGGCCCAGCGCCATTTCATCCAATTGAGCTATAAAATTTTTGAATTTCGTATTGGAGATCGTCTCCATTTTATTGGTCTTAAAAAACTCCTCCAGAGCTTTGTAGTAATACGCGTAATCGAGAAAGTACTTCATCGAATTCATCACCTCTTCCGGAGTGATGGCATCGTTGTCGCGGTAGATGAATTGCACCATGGTGCGCTGTGGGCTTACGAGGAAGTTGGTTTGCAGCTTAACAGCTTGTTCCATCACTCGGTGGAGCTTCGCGCGACCGAAAATCGCGGTTTCCTTGAGTAAATCGTACAGTTCATCAAATTTCTTACGCACTTCCGGCAGATCATAATTGAACCGTCCGGACGAAAGAAACATCGAAGACTCTTCACGAATCCACTGTTCGGCTTCGCGATCAAAATAGTTTTTGATGAAGCTGGGAATATCTTTGGTCTTTAGAACTTTGAGCGCAACTTTTGATTCGTTGCCCAATATTTTCCGATCTAGATTGAGAACAATATTGTCTATTTCGAGGACATTCATGAGAGCCGCTCCTGGTAATATTCGTTAAAATTATAGTTCAATTTCTAATCCTTCTTTGGCACCAAAACATTGCGTCCGTGCGCCTTTTTCTTTAAGCAGTTTTTGCACGTCCGCCACGATACGATCCACAAAGGCGTCGTCGTGATTGGGATCGTGGTGGTGAATCGCCAAGCGTTTGACGTTGGCTTTCCAAGCCACTTCCACCACGTAATCGTACGGCGAATGCCCCCAGCCAACCTTGGTTTTATATTCGTCCGGCGTGTATTGGCAATCGTGAATCAACAGGTCCGTATCTTTAGAAAATTCCATAATGCGATAATTATCTTTACCCTGAAATTTTAGCCCGGCCTGCTCCGGATTATCACTGGGCTTGATTGGATACGGCTCGTTATCGCTGGCGTAGACGACCGACTTTCCATTTTGTTCGATGCGGTACGCGAGGGTCATACCGGGATGATTGAGGAACATGGTTTCAATCCGTGCGCCGTTGATTTTAAATCTGCCTTCGTACAATTTTTTGAATCCAATCGCGGCCGGCATGTCCGATAGTTCTACCGGAAAATAAGCGCTTTTCATTTGATCCTTGATGATTTGGTGGAGCGTATAGTCTGCTTCTTCGCACCCGCAGATCAATATCTTATTACCCGGAATAAAGGCGGGTACAAAAAAAGGGAAACCCTGAATGTGATCCCAATGAGTATGGCTTAAAAGAATTATCGCTTCGGTCTGCTTTTTTCCCCGCTTCATAAGGTCGTTTCCCAACACACGCATGCCGGAACCCATATCCATAATCAGCATGCTGCCATCGTCCAGCGTAAGTTCACCGCAGGATGTATTGCCACCGTAACCTACCGTTTCCGGCCCCGGCGTTGGAATCGATCCGCGAACTCCCCAAAACTTATATTTCATAGGCTTCTTGTTTTGTCCTAAGATTTTGAATTTAAAACACGATGAATCGTCTCGACCAATTTACTGGATTCAATTACTTTTGAAATATACTCATCCGCTCCCAATTTAAGTGCGTTTTTCCTATCCGCATCAAATATTTTCGCCGAGTAGACCACAATTTTAATATGGCTCAATTCCGGGGTCGAGCGAATATTTTTCGTAATGGTGAGGCCGTCGACCTTTGGCATCATGATATCAAGTAAAACGATATCCGGTTTCTCCCGCTTAATCATTTCGATCGCGTTGACGCTATCGGAACTTGTGACGACTTCAAGTTCGCCCATGTGGGCCAAAACTTTCGATGTGATATTAAGGAAATCGTCATCGTCGTCGAGAATAAATATTTTTTTGCTCATACTCCCACCGTTAGGGTTTCCAAAATACCAAGATCGGCATAATCTTTTGCGTACGCGATGTAGTTTTCGGGAATTCGATCAATCATGCTTATTTCTGCGTCGGTCAAATTTCGCACCGGTTTGGCAGGAACACCCGCCATCAAAGTTTTTTCGGGAACCTCATAACCCTCACGAACGACGGCGCCCGCCGCGATAATGGAATACTCATTTACAATAGCACGATCCAAAATTTTGGCACCCATCCCAATAAGAACATTATTTTTTATCGTACAACCATGTACAATGGCGCCATGCCCAATAGAAACGTCATTGCCAATCACGGTCGCGTATTGATTGAGCGTACAGTGAATGATCGCTCCGTCTTGGATATTCGTCCGGTCACCAACGCGGATGGTATTGACATCGCCCCGTACAATGGCATGAAACCAAACGCTACAGGACTCCCCCAATACGACATCGCCGACGACAATGGCGCCTGTGGCAAGGAATACGGAGTCCGGAATCTGTGGTTTTTTCGTGAGATATTGGGTTATCATGGGTGACAGTTTAATAATCGTGAAATATAGAAACGGAGTTCACGAATTGCAATAAAATTATTCAGGCTCGGATCGGATCTAAATCGGATTTCGCTTGCTCGCGCACGATTAAGGCTGTACATTAGGTCATGGATTTGAGAAAACTCATTCACATTTTATTCTCGAAATCGCTTTTGTTGAGTTATCTTTTTGTCGGTTATCTTGCAATCACCGAGAAAAGTATTCCGCTTGGCGCTTTGGATTCATCCGTACAAATGTGTTCCGACGATTTCACCAATCCTTCGGCCTACAATCTTGATATTATCGCACCCGAACATGTTCGTCCGGCAATTGAGTACATTCAAAGTGTTCATCTTTTTTCTGATGATCTTATTCTATCACGCAGCGAAAATGAAATTTGTGCGATTCTCCTTTGTATTCCGCCCCGTCTCCATGAAGAAACTCGGCGAAGCGCCAATAAAGGCCGCGCCCCTCCCCGTCTATAACTCCTTTTATTTAATTCATTTTTATTAGATCATTCACGCGAAACTGTGTGTCTTGTCTTGTCGTCCGGTGGTTCGTCCGCGGATTACAAAAAACAATTTACCGTTTTCGTATGGGAGTACAACTATTCTTGCAAGGAGTTTTATGAAAGATCCTAATATTCAGCCTGACAAAAGTGTTTATATTTTCTATTCATTCATGGGTCTTTTTTTCGTGGGCTATGTGGCCCTGATTATTTCCCTGATCAAATAACCTGTCCGGAAGTATTGACCGCTTTAGTATGAACTAAGGCGGTCATTCTTCAAATTTATTAACCCCTAAACTGATTAATGAATCAGAAAGTTAATGTCATGTCTATACCTAATATTGAAAAATCAAATATGTCTGAAAAACCGGGCGGAGCATTTATATTTCTCATAACCCTCATTGCTTTGAGCGTTATTTCGGTCGTATTGCGACTGCTTGGAATCATTTAATAAAAGAATTGTACATATGGAAAAACGCATATATGTTGCTCTCATAGGCTTATTGGGACTCGGAGTGGTCGTCCGTGTTCTTAAACACCCAGATTTGCCTATTGAAATACTCAATATTCCGGTCGAATTTTTCTTATGTGGTATTGCCCTGATTGGTGTCACACACATTATTGTAAAGCGCTTCACATAACCCATCGCACGAAAATCGATGGTTTATTCGGAGTAAAATCATTAATTTTCTTAGAAAGGTATTTTTATGACGGACTCGAAAAGTGAAAAGCCGGTCATGGCTGTTAAAATTCTTCTTAGCCTTAGCGTTTTGAGCCTAATTACGGTAGTACTTAGACTCGTCGCAATTATCTAAACTTACAGGAAGCTATATCCATGAAAAATCGAATTTTTATCATCCTATGCGGCGCCTTGATCTTGGGCATCATATTTAGGGTTACCACTAATCCTGATTTGGGCATTCAAATTTTTGGAATTCCAGCCGAATTTTTCCTATTCGGCCTTACGTTGCTCGGCGTCGCTCTTTACCACGAAAAGACGCTTGAAGTGGCCGTGAGCGGTCTCACCGCCATTGTCATCTTGAAGCTTTTCACGGACAAGGCGTTCAGTCCCGTATCACATATGCAACATGAAGCCTCGATATTGATCAATCTTCTGGGTCTTTTGCTGGGCTTCGCTGTTTTGGCAAAGCAGTTTGAAAGTTCCAACGTTCCGGAAATTATTCCCAAGATCCTGCCCGTTGGAATTTTGGGTCCCTTTGTACTTCTTCTCCTGATATGGACTATGTCCGGCTTTCTGGACAATATCGCGGCGGCCATGATCGGAGGCACCATCGCCATCACAGTCTTTCGAAACAAGATTCACATCGGATACATCGCCGCTATTGTGGCCGCCAGTAATGCCGGAGGCGCCGGTAGCGTGCTCGGTGATACGACGACGACGATGATGTGGATTGA
>JANNSF010000298.1:0-5821 GCA_031402315.1 bacterium
GGGTGAAACGCTGATACATAGATCATACCAGCCTTGTCCAACGCCGGTGTCGCTACCGTTGCTATTCCAACCTAAAAGATTCGGTGAAGCCGAATTTTTGACCTGCGTCCAGGAGGAACCGCTATTGACCGATTTGTAAACGCCATAGAGGCCGTAACCGTTGGGGATATTATCACAATAGATCGCATACAAGGTCGATGGTGACGAAGCGGCGATAGATACGGCGCAACGATAAACGCCGGATGCCGGAAGGCCTGAGGTTAATTTCGTCCATGTCAGACCGGCGTCGGAAGACTTGTAAATTCCCGATGTACCATTACCATAAAGACATGCGTACTGTTCGTTAAAATTAGAAGGATTGACATCGAGATCTTTGAAATTTCCGGTTTGAACTTGCGTCCAAGTGGCCGCTCCATCCGTCGAGCGCCAGATGCCGGTGCTTGTCGCCGCGAGGATCGTTCCAGTGCTTGTCGGATTAATCGCGAGTTTGCTGATCCGAAACGTTTGGCCTGCCGTCCACGATAAACCGGTAGCATTCCATGTCGCGCCGCCATCAATGGATTTCAAAACACCGAGAGAGTACGTATCGCCGGCATCGCCGTCACCGGTTGCAATATACATGACATTCGTATTCGTCGGATCGATCGCAAGATGCGTGACGCCAAGCGTTCCGAGTTCGTCCGTATTCGTAGTCCAAGTCGTACCGCTATTGGTTGTTTTCCAAAGGCCGCCGGCCGGACTACCAATATAGACGGTATTGGAATTGGTCGGATCGAAAACCACACAATTGACACGACCCGCGCCACCACCGCTTGGAATGGCCGTTTGCGGGCCAAGAGTAGTCCAGTTGGACGTATTGGCGAGCGACTTGCTGAGTCCGCGTGTCGGTGCAAAATTTGAATTAGGAAAACTTTTATACTTTTCCTGACGCGCTTCAAAATAGGCTTGGGCGTCAAATTGACCCTTCTCATTCATACGCGTGGACCAAAAATATTCGTAGCGTTTGAATTGTTTGAAACCCTTACCTCGAATCACGTCGCGATCTTGGACGTCTTTGCCGTCCCAGTATTGCTGAAAGTCTTTTTTAACATCCTGAAAGGATTTATCCCCTTGTTCGATCCAAGACGGCGCTGCGCTCTGCTGAGCATTCAAAGGAATCATCACTGCGGCGACTAGCGCCACTAAAAATAAACGTATTTGGGCTCTCATTTTTCCTCATAATTTGATAAGTTATAAAAACGATTTGTTAAAAAAAGGGAATGGGCACCTTCATGGGGGGCAAAAAAGCGAAGGCCTTTCTATGGCGGGAATCCTGACGATAATGGGTCTCAATACTCCTCCTATAGAAGTTTTCTAAAAACAGGTTAAAAACACACAATTTTTAGTAACCGATTCCGGCTTACATGCCGATTTGCAGAATCGCATGTTTTCAAGGCCTCAATTTTTTCAATCATTTTGCTTACGTGGAGGACCCACTATGCAAAAGTTCAAAGATAAGAAATGAACGGGATGTGCTTAAATCGCTCAGAACTGGCTTCATGGTACGCGAAGGAAGTCGCGGTGTCAAGTCATTTTTTGGAGATTTTCTATTTTTACACAATTGGCGAAAATCGAGATCACCACGCAAAAAATGGACTTTTATCTGAACCTGTAACCAAAAGCAATCCCGATCCATGGGAAAAATGCTTTGTGTGTAACTAGCGGCGTAAAGGATATTTTGAAAAGGGATTTGTCGGTCAGATATAAATATCCGACGCTCGCGGTTAATAAATAATCTCTGCCGACGGATTCTCGTTTATAGAAATACTTTTGGATCGAAGCGCCGCCGCCGAGTACTACTTTATGATTAGGCACTCCCCATCGCGCCTGAATCAACATCGGAATACTAACGAAAGTATTTTTATCAAATGGGAAAATTCCTGCGCCTATGCGTGCGGACCAAATTTTATTGATCTCCGGCTCCACGTTGACGCTATAAAAACCCCCATTGCCCAGCAATTCCGCATAAACCATGGTTTGGGAATTAGCTCGAGTAATGACGAGAATGGAAATAAGTAGCAAATATTTTGTCATTGGTTTTCCGTAAAAGAGCCGTCCCCTTAGAGCGGGACAGTTTTTTCAATAACGGTTCTTTTAAACTATTCCATTTGTTTCTTAATCAAATTACTTCTCCGCGTACGCAGAGCCTCACGCGACAAGGTTTTTGGCCTGGTCGCGATACTTCCCGATCCAACACGTACGTTGTAAAGCGTTCCTTCATCACTCTCGGAAGAATACCAAATAAAACCTCCGCCATCACCGCTGATATTTCCCTTAGCGCCTTTATTTTGCATTGGCCCATTAATCATTGAGACTTCCCAAATAGTTAAATATCCATTTTGATTTAACCGGGACGCCGGTATTGAAAATGTTGACCCAGTTATTATTGTATCCAAGGGCAACCCAAATAAGGTCGCGGAGATGGCGACAAAATCTGATTTTCCACCATGTATGGTCATCGTCCACGACTCACCAAGATTCATTGCCTGTTTAGCGCTAACTGTTATTGAATCGTAGAGTGTAGATTTTTTTATATGACCACTCAAGTTGCCTTCCGAAGTCGCTATATCAAATTCAAATTTTTCGGTTTTTGATTCGTCCTCTAAGTCAATTAGAAAACTATCTTTGTTAATTTCCATTGGATCATTCCAAGGAGCCGGATACTCTAACGTCCTCACAAGCCCATTTACCGAAACAGTCTTTAATATCGGAAATGGATCTCCAACAACTTTACCAAAGGCGTTCAAATCTTCTATTACACCGTATTCAATTGTAGCTTCTATGTAGAGACTGACTGTCTGATTGGTGGATGATTTTTCGGTACAACCCCAGATGACGAGACCCGTCAAAAACATTGAAATCAGAACCATTTTCTTTTTCATAAATACCTTTCGTATAGATTTTTTTATTTGTCTTAAAACTTCTTATTCCATTTGCTTCTTAATCAAATTGCTTCTCCGCGTACGCAGAGCCTCACGCGACAAAGTTTTTGGCCTGGTCGCGATACTTCCCGATCCGACTTGCAAATAATCGTCGACCTCTTGATCATCTGCTGAGTACCACACAAATCCTTCGCCGTCTCCGCTCACATTCCCCGACGAACCCGCTTTACGTTCAGTCCCAATCATTCCCATCAGAATCAGTGGTGCGTATTTTGACAAATTCATTTTCATAAAACTCCTTCGTTTAAATTTCAACTATCCCTACGATAAAGACCCAGTTGATCAACACCTACCCCTTGTCGTAAATACCGAGCTCTTTCTTAAATTCTTCCCTAACTATTCTGCCTGCTTCTGAAGAAGGTTAGACCTCCGTTCACGCAAGGCATCTCGCGATATGGTTTTCGGCCTGGACGCGACACTTCCGGAACCGACCCGTATGGAATAATCCATGTCGTAATTCACCACCGAGTGCCATAAAAATCCGGAACCATCACCATCCATATTCCCTTTGCTCCCCGCTTCCCGCCTTGGACCGTTGACCATGGCGACGCCATAGACATACAGGTAACCGTTTTGATTTAGTATTGAACCCGGAATTTGTAATGTGGATCCCGTAATCACGGTATCCAAATCAATTTCATTGTAGTCTTCACCATCGTACGTTTCAAATTCGGCCGATATCGCCTTAAAATCAGATTTACCGCCGTGAATGGTCAGTGTCCAAGAATCCCCAATGTTCAGTCCCGATATATTACTCACGGTAATCGAATCATACAGAGTCGGCTTTTTGACCGTACCTTTTAGAATTCCTTCGGTCGTCGTGATTTCAATTTCCAAATTGGGCATGCCTACGCTAGACTCATCAAAATCAAAATCGAAGCCGCTTTCGTAAATCTCTTTCTCGGAAAATCCCAGTCCTTATACCGAAAGTCCTTTTACTGAAACATCCTTCATAACCGGAAACGGATCGCCAACTACAAAACCGTCAAGATCTTGCAGATACGAATCCCCACCATCGTTTGCAGCGGTTGCGAAGACATAAGCAATTTGACTCTTCATGGTCGATTTTTCCCCACATCCCCAGACGACGAGACCCATCAAAAACATTGAAATCAGAATCATTTTCTTTTTCATAAATACCTTTCGTATAGATTTTTTTATTTGTCTTAAAACTTCTTATTCCATTTGTTTCTGAAGCAAGCTATTGCTCCGCGTACGCAAAGCATCACGCGACAAAGTTCTTGGGCGGGACGCGATACTTCCCGATCCAACCGGCAAATGATAATCTACCTCCTCATCATCGGCCAAGTACCACACAAATCCTCCGCCATCCTCGCTCGTATTCCCCGACGAATCTGCTTTACGTTGTGGCCCCATCATTCCCATCAGGATCAGGGGCGCGTATTTTGACAAATTCGTTTTCATAAAGCTCCTTCTCTTAAATTTTAACTATCCCCTTCGATAAAGACCCAGTTGATCAACACCCAAAGCTACAACAATCGTACCCCCGTTGTCTGTAGGTAAATTGCTATATTTTTTGTAGGTAATTTACCTACAACCCATTTGTAAATACAATAAAAACAATGAATTCACGAAGTAAGAGCATCACAATATCATGTTTTTGAATTAAATTTGCTTAGTAACATTGGTCACTGACTTTTGTCATTTTATACATTATCATCGGTGCGTACATAGAGGATGGACCGCGGGATCGGCCACTAATAATAAGGATGCCCATGAATTTCATGTTGAATCACCGATTGACACTTGCGGGAGCGGCATTAGGCGCGGTCGCCGGATTTTTATATTGGCAGCAAATCGGATGCGTATCCGGAACGTGCGCGATTACATCCAGCCCTGTTAATTCGACACTTTATGGAGCGCTCTTAGGTGGACTCTTACTCAATATTTTTAAATCAAATAAAGGAAACACCATGGCCATCAAAACAATTATACAAAGCAAAAAAGGTACAATTCTTGATGTACGGACGCCGGGCGAATTCCAAGGCGGGCATGTCAAGGGATCGCTGAATATTCCGGTTCAGGAAATTCCGGCACGCCTTGACGAAATTAAAAAAATGCAGGCGCCAATTGTTGTTTGCTGTGCCTCGGGCGCCCGAAGCGGACAGGCCGAACGTTTGCTGACGAAAGAAAATATCGAATGTTATAACGGCGGCTCATGGACCGATGTCAATCGTATGCAATCCGAACCTGTGTGATAAGAATAATTAAGATCAAAAATAAATAAGGAACCCAATGGAAGCTCATCAATATCAAGTGGACATCAATTGGAATCAGGATCGGAAAGGCATTATGTGTTCGCCCGAACTCAGCGGCGTTCCGGGCGGATCGGCCTCGTGTATCGAAGTAGCGACACCGCCGGAATTTCCGAAAGGCATAGCCGGCATATGGTCGCCGGAACATTTATTCACCGCAGCGGTCAGCAGTTGTCTCATGACCACATTTTTGGCCATCGCCGAGGCGTCCAAACTTGAATTCACGGCATTCGGCTGCAAGTCCAGCGGAACCTTAGATACGGTCGAGGGTAAATTCCTCATGACGGAAGTTCATCTCGAACCTACGGTCACCATCGTCCATGAAAAGGACCGCGAACGTGCCGAGCGAATTATCCAAAAAGCAGAAGCCGCCTGTCTGATTTCCAATTCGATAAAATCTAAAATAATTATGCATCCCACGATCAACGTGGCACTATAATTCAACGAAAAGTCGTCATGATTCGACGGGCTCAGCACGACGGGCTCTCCAAAGGAGTTCCATGGACAGCACGACATGGGTCTCAAAAAAAGGTATTATGTTTAAGGAACGAATTTATTCTAATT
>JANNSF010000299.1:0-8645 GCA_031402315.1 bacterium
CTCCACCTCGCTCGGTGATGCCACCGAGTCGCATAGGTCGATGTTGATGATGTCGAAGTGGTGGAACTTCGACGTTTCGCGGTAGGCAATGGAGTTGACGTTGGCATGCCGGTCTCGCGCCAAAGGCGTCCCTTTGGGAAAAACCGGTAAACCCGCAAGGGTTTCGAAGATGGTTCTAGGATAAATTTTCCATCCAATTGATTTCAATTTCAGAAAAGAATTTGCGAAAGAGATGTCAATTTATTATTGTAGCCCCGCTTTTTTACTTCAACACATTATATGGAGAGGTGTCCGAGTGGTTGAAGGAGCCGGTCTCGAAAACCGGTAAACCCGCAAGGGTTTCGTGAGTTCGAATCTCACCCTCTCCGCCAAATGTTTTTTGCCTACATACTCAAAAGTCATCAAGACGGACGATTTTATTATGGCAGCTCAGAATACATGGATGCCCGTCTCAAGAGCCACAATGCAGGTAAAGTGCGCTCTACGAAATCACGAAGACCATGGTCTGTACATTACTTCGAATCTTTTCAAACAAAAAGTGAAGCTCTTCTGCGTGAAAAGTTCTTTAAAAGTATTGAAGGCTATCGTTTCCTAAAGTCCAAAGGAATTACATAAATGACAGGTCTCGCGCCAAAGGCGTCCCTTTGGGAAAAACCGGTAAACCCGCAAGGGTTTCCATGGATGAGTTCCCCCAAAGGGGCTCCTTTGGAGGAATCTCACCCTCTCCGCCAAATGTTTTTTGCTTATATCCTAAAGAGCAACAAGGATGAGGGCTTTTATTATGGAAGTTGTGAAGATTTATCGAAACGTGTGAAAGCTCATAATTCAGGTAAAGTAAGATCGACTAAATCGCGAAGGCCTTTGGTTATCCATTACTTTGAACCATTTCCATCACGCAAAGAGGCGAATCGACGTGAATTTTTTTAAAGAGTATGCATGGCTATAATTGGTTGAAGCAAAACAAAATTACTTGAAGGAGCCGGTCTCGTTCCGAAAGGAATTCCTAAGGAAAAAACCGGTAAACCCGCAAGGGTTTCGGGCCGAAGGCATCCCTACGGGATGAGTTCTCCGTCGGGAGTCCTAAGGACGAATCTCACCTTCTCCGCCAAGTTGTACTTTGTATAATTGGGTACTATTACGCTCTTCGTTATTCAAATTTGTAAACTGTGAAAATGACACCTAAAAAGCTTTTTGAGGATTTTTTTTCGGAAGGACGAAGTGCGTTCAAAATCATCTCGCTTTTTTTCTATACCAATAAAAATGTGTTTGAAAAATCAGAATTTGATCAACCCGATGATTTAGTTCATCACGTATATAATTCTTTACTAAATACATCTTGGGAAAACATACGAATTATTGAAAACTATATACACCGCTCAGTAAAGATTCAGTGTTGGACCGTCCTTTCGCGGGTTAAAAAAAGGAGTCTTTTGCATGAGAGGTTTTCCGAAGAAGAGTATGGAAGTGTCCCGATTAAAAGTGCGGTTGCCTCACCCAGTGATGAGTATGATGGGAATGAACTTTTTTCGATCATCCATGACTTCAAAAAAAACCAGACGGAGCTGGACCAAGAGTTATTGAACCTTTTGATAGACGATCCTGAAGATTCATTGATCTATTTTGCGGCTCAGAAAAAACAAAACGTCAATGCTATACGAACAAGGCTACATCGGATTAGAAAAGCGCTCGCGGTAGTATTACATGAAAGAGGATATTTTTTGAAATGAAATCTCCGGAAACCATACTATAATACTAGATGATTATGGAAAACGACAATCCCCTAAAGCATTACGATCCTTTTGGAGGTTCTGATTGGCATCCGGACGAAGGAGTTTTAGCGCGGTTTTTTTATGAAAAAAAAATGCTCAGCAATCGAGATTTCAAAGCCATTGATGATCATTTGAAGACCTGTGGATCATGCCAGGCTGTATTTGAAAACATTAAGAGTTTTGAAAAAGAGGGGAATAACCTAACTAATAAGGCTTCATCAATCACGTGGTCTCGCTATTTGATCGCGGCTTGTATCGTTATCGGCATTGGCATATCCAGTCTTTTGATTAGTCGAAATACACGACATCAGATTACCAGTAACGATAATTTACCTAATGTTGATTCGGATTCGTCGTCTTATCATAAATTTCCAGAACAAAAAAAGGAGCCTGTGGCTGCCAATAAAATGGCAAACCAAAATCAAATCGTTTTTTTTGAGCCAAATCCAGCGCTAGAAGATTTTATTGGTCAGACCATGCGGTCCATTGGCGACATTCGCGATATTCGCCCTCAAAATGGAACCAATGTAAAAATTCCTTTTCAAATCTTTTGGCGAAATTCTGACACTAATTCATGCGCTGTTGTGATTTTAAATAATAGAAACGAAATAATGTGGTCCAAGCATGATTTGGATAGTACCGTAACGGTTACAAAACCGCTTTTACCTGGTCTCTACTACTGGAAACTGCTAAAAAAAAGCTCCATGGTTTTTATGGGCAAATTCTATATCAATGCCCTAAAATAATAAAAGGGGCCCAATTTATTGGATTGGCATACCTCGGCTGCTTTATCATCTTTAGCTTGGCTAGCCTGAGAGCCTCGCTGTAAGTCTTATTGTCTAAAATAAATTCATAAAAATACTTCATAAATTCGGCTGTTGAGGCGTCTCGGACTTGCCAAAGAGATACGACGAGATTGTTTGCGCCTGAAAAAAGGAACCCTCGCGCCAAGCTGAGTATCCCTTCGCCTTTTGCAACTTTTCCTTGCCCGCTTTCACAAGCGCTTAAAACTACGAGGTCCGCCTTCAAGTTCAAATTGAAGATTTCAGCATCGGTTAAAATTCCATCGTCTATAGAATCGGCTTGAGAAAATAAAAGCCCAGATCTTCGGGGGAGCGATTCGTCAAGATAGCCATGGGTTGCAATATGAATAAAAGAGTAGTCCAGAGTATCTTTCATGATACGCTCCTTGGCATCGTCATTTAAGAAAATTGTGGAGCGATATCCTTTTTTTACGAATAGACTTTTAATTTCTTTTATTTCCTTTTCAGAATTTGGCAAGGAGAGAAATTCCTTTCCGAATAAATTTGCCAATTTCCTAAATACAGGCCCATTACGCGCTAGAGCTAGTTGTTTTTGGGTGGTATCGCCAAAAACGGGCGCCAATGCCAGAAGCGAAAACTTACCAGATCTATTTCGAGAATTCATCCACAAGGAGGCGGAATAGTGATATGAAATCTCGAAGCGATTAGCCATATAATCCATTTTGGAAAAATCGTCTGTTTTTAAGGGCTTATGTCTTATCAACGCTTCGAAAGGAATATGATTCAGATCACCATCAGGGACTATAATTAAACTCTTTATGGTCGATAGATAATTTTCTAAGGGGGCGATAAGTTTATGGTAAAGTGAAAATGCTGAGTTTGAATATTCGACGAAATCAGCATTAAACAAAGCAGTCCGAAGAGCAGGAAGATTAGCGAGGTAATCAGAATCTTTTGATGTCGATAAAATGTAAATCATCGTGGAGGTCAGAAGGGCGGTATAGACCGTGTCCTTGCCATCAAAAAATTCAATCATAGCTTGATTGGGCTTGAGATGATTTTGGAATGAACTAACCGAAGCCTGTCCTGAGTAATATTTAAATTGGTAGTAGTCTTGAAAATTCGTTTCAAAAAATTTTACAAGCTGTTCATGTTCTCTCTTCTTAGCAAATAACAAGTTTTCAATTGAATCTTGTTTGGGCAAACTGAGTTTTAATAGCTTCGCTTCTGATTCCGCTATAGAATTAATGATCAGCTGTTCTTTTTTGGTTAGGGAATCGGGGATATGGGCAAATGCTTTTGCTTCAGATTCCTGAATCGCCTGAGACAACAAGATTGCCTTGTTCTTCTCAAATATTGAAAATGCGTTTTCAAAATATTTATGGTCTCGGGTCAATTTGGATATCCGAAGGTTTAAGCGAATGGAGCGCTCGAATATTTCATTCACTTCGGCGGCTAGATCAAGTTTCGATCCCTGATGCTTTAGAGAAGTTTTCATTCGATAGATCGCTTGGCTGGCTTTTTCATAAGCTTTTTTGGCAGCTATTAAATCATTCAAATTCTGCAATTGATCGTACCTAGCCTCATAAATCTCCCCTTCGAGACGGGATAAATTTATAAATTGTTTGTAAGAAACAAATCGGCCGGCCGAATTTAGTGAATCATGAACGGTTGAATTTGCTATTTGAGAGTGAATTCCTTCGGTGCAATAGAATGAAGCTGAATCAAGCGCTTTCGTTTTTAGAAATAGAGATGCTAGGTTAAAGTAAGTCTCTCCAACATCCGCATGATGGTAGCCGAGACGCTTAAGACGGATAGAAAGCGCTGTTCTAAGGCAAAAAGAAGCTTGTTCCGTAGAGTCCAGATTCGTATAAGCCACACCGAGATTATTCAGAATTCCAGCCACTTCGACGTTATCCTGTGAAGTGAGGCGACGGATTTTAAGAGCTTTAGAGAGATGGTCCAAAGCGCTTTGGTAATTGCCCTGATCAACTAAGATGTTTCCCATATTGCTAAGTACTCGCGCAACATCTTGGTGTTCGGAGCCCAATGCCGAAATTCTTACAGCAAGAGCCTTTTTAGAGTAATCAATGGCACGATCGTATTCTTTTTTGAAATAATAGCTTATGCCAAGATTTGTATAGCTCAAGGCTACATCCGGGTGCGTTTCTCCATATACTTTAAGTCTTATCTCAAGGGATTTTTTGTGAAATTCGATGGCCGTGTCGTAATCTGCCATATCCGCATAGACGATACCCATATTATTATAACACTGAGACAATCCTTTACTTAGGGTTCCTTCTTTGAGTCTCAAATCGAGCGCTTTTTGATACCATTCGAGAGCCTGATCATGACCTCCTTTGAAACGGTAAATGCTTCCGAGGTCGTTATAGCTTGAAATGATATCGGCGTTCGTTGGCTCAAGTATTTGGAGTCTGATCATTAACGCAATTTTACTATAGATCAAGGAGGAATCGTAAAGCCCTTTATGTCGGTAAACGAGGGCTCCGTTTGCATAAGAATTTGCGGTTTCGGAGCTAAGGCGTCCCAAATATAGTTTTGTGGAGTCGAGTGTTTGTTGTGCAGCTTTTTCAGCGTCGTTGTATAAGCCTTTGCGAATTAAGATCGTGGTCATTTTGTTGAGGCACTGGCAGAATCGAGTTTTATTCTGGAACTGCCGACTTATTTCAATGGCTTTACCTAAACACTTTGAGGCGCTGTCATAAAACGCCTGATTGATCAGGGTCGCGGCTTGATTTATAAGGCTATCGGCAATTTTTTGGTCTTGAGATAGGGATGGAAATACCCAAACCGCCGCTAAAAAGAAAAAAATTTTCATTTTTCTGTGTAATGTTTTACGGTGATAGAATACTTAGATAGTGTAGGCAATAAATCAAATAATTTATTGATCAATCTATAGCATAGTAGTCTAGGAGATAAACAATGTAACAACTTAATTATTAATCACCGTGTTTACAAGTAATCATTTAACTTATGGAGTTATTGTATGAAAAAAAGAAATTGGAAAGTTTTTTCGATAATTTTTGCAACAGTTATCCTTATGTCTCCGATTAGTCTAAGCAGTTGTTCGGAGGAAGATGTTTCCACTCAACTTAATTCAGAAGCGGATAAATTATCAAGTCTTGCGAAGATCCTATGTGAAGGAGGAGAATATCATGATGATCCACCACATCCGAATGGTGGACAGGCCGATTTTGGAAATGAGCTTTGGATAACCGCAGACTCCGTGCCATCGAGGTTCAATTTTCGTTTAAAAGTAGAGCAAATTGGAAAAGGCTATGGTCTAGGAGGCCTCAAAGCAGATATGCCACCACTTGAAACATGTTTTGATGGGAATCCCACAATAAAGAAAAGAATTATGGGATGGGGCTGGGACTTTGATGGTGGAAAAATCTGGACACCGTTTGAGATAGGGATTACAGCTTTAGCTAAATTTAAAGTGCTCCTTGAAGTGACTGAAAATGGTTTGCCATACATGACTAAGACCTGGTATTATAATACAAAATGGTCTCCAATTCTTGCAGGTTCAGGTGGTACTACACCAGATTTCATAATAGAATTTAAGTACAAGAATAATGCTCTTAACATATCAAAGCTCCAATTATTTGGTATGATTAATCCTTCCGAAAACACAGAGCATTTATACTGGGTTGCAAATGGCTCTTCAATGGATACTACGACTTATTTTAAGACTTATTTGTCTTTACACACAACACCTGGAGGTTCCATAACTCCTAGTTCATACGGGAACTCTTGGAACTATGATCGAAATGCTCAGGTTACACTCACGGCCGTACCATCACCGGGATATGTATTTACAGGATGGAGTGGTGACCAAAGTGGAAGTCAACTGGTTCAAACAATTGTCATGGATAAAGATCGAGACATTACCGCAAATTTTCAATACTCACCGGTGAACAGTGTATCGCTGGCAGACAATGGTAGCTTTGGACAATGGAAAATGAGTAACGGTACTTGGGCATATTTTGAAACGGATGTGATTCCAACATCAGATGGCTACAACCTTTACACCCCTACTAGCACAAAAGTAACAAAACGAATTCTTATTCGTAGCGTGGCTACTACAACTCCGATAACCACCGGAGTTACATATAAGTGGTATCGGAATGGGTCTTATATCGGTGAAGGTGCGGGTAATAGTTTCGAATTTAGTGAGAGCTACACATCCCATATTGCAACCATAAAAGTTGAAGCATGGCAAGGGGGTGCAAAAAAAGCAGAGTCAACGAAAATTTATCATTGCATTGTAGGAGCGCAATCAATTCCGTGATTATGAACAGACTTTATTTGGAAAAGCCTTTCGAATATGAAAGGCTTTTTTTTTTGAAATTTATTCATTAATTAAGGCTCTGGTAATTTTTTTCTAAGAATGTCCAATAGTCATGAAAGAAGAACAGAAAAGTTGCCCATATTGCAATTCAAAGTGCGATCCACGAAAATCACGAAGATCGGGACTCAGAATTATTTCAAATCTTGTCAAACTAAGCAAGATATGGTCATGGCGAGTACTTATTGTATTAAAATATGGAAATCACTCTAACACAAAAGGTGACCTTTTATGAAACTCATTGAATTTCAAACCGGCTTTCCAAAAGGAACGATCGGTTTCAAGATCTGGGATGCCGCGCTAAAGCCTGTTTTACTAACGGTCGTGACTCTAGTTTTGTTTGTCGTTCTCAGTAATGCCAATCAGGCCGGCAGTAAATACCTTATGAGCCAGGGTCTCATCAATAAGCTGACCGAGGACTTCATCGGTCTGCTCGGGATTCTCTTTTCTCTTGTTTTGATTACCTATGTGACACGCGTTTTGTGTCTGAAGGAAAAATTTAATGAAAGCCCAGTTTCCTTCAAAGGGAGCCTGAAAGACACAGGATATGGTTTTTTATGCGGCTTCGTTGTTTTTGGTGTCGTGGTTCTTGTTTCCTGGTTTTTGGGTATCTACTCGATAACGGGATTTTATTGGGATACTCATTCGTTATCTGAAGTCGTGTTCTTCTTTTCCTCAAGCCTATTGACGTTTGCCATCGTTGGTCTGGCTGAAGAGTTCCTTTTTCGCGTAACGCTATTTCAATACACGGAAGAAAGTTGGGGAACAATAACCGCATTGATTATTTCATCGGTATTATTTGGCGCTGTGCATATGGGAAATAAAGAAGCAACTTGGGTAGGAGCAATCGCGATCATGGTTGAAGCCGGAATATTTCTTGGCGCCGCTTACATGTTGACGCGAAAAATATGGTTCGTCGCGGGCATTCACTGGTCATGGAACCTGACACAGGGGCCGATTTTTGGAAGTGTTATTTCCGGGTCCAGTTCAACTCAAGACGGTCTTTTTATTAGCAAGATGGAGGGTTCGGAATGGTTGACCGGCGGCAAATTTGGTCCGGAAGCCGGACTTCCCGCCATGATAATCTGCACTTCGGTTGGAATTTATTTTCTCATCATAGCCTACCGGAAGGGAAAATTTAAGAAAGCAATTTGGAACCGCCCAAACGTGTCTCCCGATATCGTTAGTTCTATTTAGAGGACACTATAAAAATGGCCGAATCATCTGACTTGCAACCACTTCTATCGGATGAATTAATCACGCTTAGGCCGCTTAAGTCTGAAGATTTTGAAATTCTGTACGCCCTGGCGTCCGACCCATTGATCTGGGAGCAACATCCTAACAAAAATCGCTTTCAACGCGATGTCTTTCAGAATTTTTTTAATGGGGCAATGGAATCCAATGGAGCCTTTATTGTTTTTAGCAACAGAACCGGCGAACCCATCGGCAGTTCACGTTTTTGTGGATTTGATCCGGATAAAAAATCTATTGAAGTGGGATATACATTTTTAGCAAGAGCCTATTGGGGTACGACGTATAATCGGTCACTTAAAACACTCATGCTGGATTATGCCTTCCGATTTGTGGAGCGTGTCGAATTCCACATTGGTGCGGTAAATATTCGTTCGCAAAAAGCCATTGAGAAGCTTGGTGCAATAAAAATTGATGAATTCGAGGTAGCGTATTACGGCGAACCGGCCAAACTAAATTTTATATATGAAATGAGTAGGGAAAACTGGCTTG
>JANNSF010000300.1:0-3643 GCA_031402315.1 bacterium
GTTTTTGACGGGAAATTAGCCGGCGATGCGGAATCGTTTATCTATTTAGCTGACCTAGCAAATGGCGGTCAGGTCAAGAAGATAATTGCAGGCCAGCATCCAGATATTTTTGTTGAATAAAGTAAGCTCTCAAGTGCTCTAAAGCCTTGAGAGCCATACTTATCGACCTCTTGACGAAAAACACGAATCGTACCGATAAATCATCTGAATTCGGCTAAACCCTATTTTCGTGCAAATTCCCAAAAATTCTCAACTTTTCCCTTGACATCTGGGGTCTCTTCGTCTATATTGGCGAGCCTTAGATGGATACTCAACCTGCCCCGTTGAAGTTGAATAAAAACAAGCGGTGAGCAGGCAATGATAGATTAACCCCTCGGTTTTTTAAGTCATTAGAGTCTAAAAAATAGTTAGTAATAAAGTTTAAAGTAAACTTAATCAATAAGTTAAGCAGGAATTAAATGCCTACGATCCAACAGCTTATTCGCAAAGGTAGAACCTCGAAGACATGGAAGACGAAATCTCCCGCGCTTCAGGAATGCCCTCAACGTCGCGGTGTTTGCACCCGCGTCTATACCACGACCCCTAAAAAACCAAACTCCGCACTCCGCAAGGTGGCGAAAGTTCGTTTGTCTAATGGTATCGAAGTTATCGCGTACATTCCCGGAGAAGGTCATAATCTTCAAGAGCACTCGATCGTTTTGATTCGTGGTGGTCGTGTGAAGGATTTGCCGGGTGTTCGTTATCATATCGTTCGTGGTGTTCTTGATACGCAGGGCGTGCAGGATCGCAAGCAGAGCCGTTCCAAGTATGGCGCGAAAAAAGTCAAAGAAGCGGCCAAGAAGTAAATTAAGACTTTAATATAGAGGAATTATGTCCCGTAGAAAAAGAAGTCCAAAACGCAGAATCCCGGTTGATCCGAAATTCCACAGCGCACTGATCTCCAAAATGGTCAACATTGTGATGTGGCAAGGTAAAAAAGGCGTTGCCGAAGGTATCATGTACGATGCCCTCGCGATCGTCGAACAAAAGTCCAGCAAGAACGGTCTTGAAATATTGGAAAAGGCTGTCAAAAACATTGCGCCGCTTTTAGAAGTTCGTTCCCGCCGAGTGGGTGGTGCGAATTATCAGGTGCCGGTTGAAGTTCGTCCCGAACGCCGCCAAACCCTCGCTCTGCGATGGTTGGTAGGCTACTCCCGTCAGCGTGCCGGCAAATCCATGGCGTCCAAATTGGCCGAAGAAATATTGGCCGCATCCAATAACGAAGGTTCCGCGGTCAAAAAACGCGAAGAAATTCATAAAATGGCGGAAGCGAATAAAGCGTTTGCGCATTTCCGCTGGTAAACTGAAAAATTTAAACTGAATTAGTTAAGAAGAAAATTAAAATAAAATGCCAAGAGAAGTATCCTTAGATAAAACGCGCAATATCGGAATCATGGCGCACATCGACGCCGGTAAAACGACGACGACGGAGCGCATTCTGTTTTATACGGGTGTGAATCATCGTATCGGCGAAGTCCATGATGGCGCGGCCACGATGGACTGGATGGAACAGGAAAAAGAACGCGGTATTACGATTACCTCCGCCGCGACCACGTGTTTTTGGAAGAATCATCGAATCAATATTATTGACACGCCCGGTCACGTAGATTTTACGGTGGAAGTGGAACGTTCACTTCGCGTCCTGGATGGCGCCGTAGCTCTTTTTTGTGCGGTCGGTGGTGTAGAGCCTCAATCGGAAACCGTATGGCGTCAGGCGGACAAATATAATGTGCCGCGTATAGCTTTTGTAAATAAGATGGATCGTACGGGCGCGGATTTCGCCAACGTCGTTAAGATGATGAAAGAACGCCTGGGCGCACATCCTGTGCCTATTACCTTCCCGATGGGTGAAGGCGACATGTTCAATGGCATCATTGATCTCATTGACATGAAGGGTTATGTGTTTGACGACAATTCGAATGGCATGAAATTCGAAACGATTGAGATTCCTATCGATCTCAAAGAAAAAGCCGATGCCGCTCGCCAATTTATGATCGAGCAGGTTGCGGATTATGATGAACGCCTCATGGAGAAATATCTGAATGGCGAAGCCATTACGAATGAAGAAATTCAAAAAGCGGTTCATGCCGGTACCTTGCAGTGCAAAATTACACCGGTGCTTTGCGGAAGTTCGTTTAAGAATAAGGGTGTTCAGCGTTTACTGGATGCCGTACTTGAATTTTTGCCGAATCCTCTGGAAAACGGTGCGATCCAAGGTCACGATGTCAATCATCATGAGATCATAATTGAGCGTAAAGTAACGGATACGGAAAAATTTTGTGCGTTAGCATTCAAGATTGCAACGGATCCCTTCGTAGGCCGGTTGACCTTCATACGTGTTTATTCGGGTATGTTAAAAGCGGGCTCGTACGTGCTCAACGTCACGACCGGCAAAAAAGAACGTATTGGTCGTGTGCTTCAGATGCATGCGAATAAGCGGGAAGACATTGACGCGTGTTACGCCGGCGATATCGCCGCGGCCGTAGGTTTGAAATTTACAAAAACCGGCGATACGCTTAGCGATGAAGACGCACCTATTTTATTGGAACGCATGATATTTCCGGATCCCGTTATTGAAGTGGCGATCGAACCAAAGACCAAAGCGGATCAGGAAAAACTTTCCGAAGCGTTGCAAAAATTGGCAGAAGAAGATCCGACTTTCCGAGTTGCGACGAATGAGGAGACGGGTCAAACGATTATCAAGGGTATGGGTGAACTTCATCTGGAAATCATCGTTGACCGTATGTTTCGCGAATTCAAAGTTGAGGCTAATGTTGGCAAGCCGCAGGTTGCCTATAAAGAAGGTATCACGAAAAAAGTCGAAGTCGAAGGCAAATTCGTTCGCCAGTCGGGCGGCCGTGGTCAATACGGCCATGTTTGGATCGAGATCGAGCCCAACGAACGCGGTAAGGGTTATGAATTTACAAATGCCATCGTAGGCGGAGCGATCCCGAAAGAATGGGTAAAGCCGGTCGACGAAGGTATTAAGGAAGCCATGAAGAACGGTGTTCTCGCAGGCTATCCGCTTGAAGATATTAAAGTCAAATTGTTCGACGGTTCCTACCATGACGTTGATTCCAATGAAATGGCATTCAAAATCGCAGGCTCGATGGCGCTTCAGGCCGGTGTAAAAAAGGCCGGTGGAATTATTCTGGAACCTATCATGGGTGTTGAAGTGGTCGTACCGGAAGACTATCTCGGTGCGGTTATGGGAGATCTTAATTCCCGCCGTGGTCAGATCATGGGTATGAGTCAGCGTAAAGACGCTCAGGTTGTAACGGCCCATGTACCGCTCGCGGAAATGTTCGGTTATGCGACGTCTCTTCGTTCGGCGACCCAAGGTCGTGCCATTTACACGATGCAGTTTGATCACTATATGCCGGTACCTAAATCGGTTGAAGAACAGTTGTTAGAAAAAGTAAAAGCGTAAGTCATAGTTTTATAAGCATAGGAGATACCAACGATGGGTAAGGAAAAATTTAACCGTTCAAAACCCCACTGCAATGTGGGAACGATCGGACACGTAGATCACGGCAAGACGACCTTGACCGCGGCGATTACGATGGTGCTGGCGCAAAGAGGTTTTGCAAAGCTCCGCTCGTAC
>JANNSF010000301.1:0-9701 GCA_031402315.1 bacterium
TTTACCGACGTGATTGCCAAGCTCAAAGTTTGGGTCGTCAAGAAGTAGTCTGATTTTGAGATGAAATTGGTAGGCGCAGGCTTAAAGCCTGCGCCTACCATTAAGAATCGCCACTTTGTTCAAGTGTCGTTAAAAAGCAATCTGGGTTTTTGAATTGGTAGCCGCCAACCATGAGGTTGCGATCGCAGGCTTAAAGCCTCCACCTAGCGCGGTGCGGACAGGAATTTCCAAAAAAAAAATCCCGCCACTCGGCGGGATTTTACATGCAGATATTAAATTCTAAAATTACTGCGGATTCATGTACTGAATTACACTTGCCTCAGGTATTTTGCTCTTGTACTTCTCATTGATTGCTTTGATGAATTCATTCGCGCCCATGGCATATCCAAGCGTCGAAGGATGTACTCCGTCAAAACTAAAGAGGCCTCCAGAAAAGTAATCGGTCTTCACCGTAAAGCCTGCGCCAACTTGATATCCTGCTCCGGTTGAACCGGAAACGGCATTGATGTCAGTGAAAAACTTATGAAAATCCACAACCGGTATTCCTTTAGCCGTCGCCACGGTCTTGATAGTTAAGTTATAACTATCAATCACCTGTTTAATAAGTGTGACTTCAGCATTGGTAAGCGTATATCGTCCTTGGATTGCGGCCGATGGATGCAGACCATATGGGAAGCCGGGATTGGGATGAACAAATCCGGTGGCGGCGTTTGATGTTGTCCGTCCTATACTCGAAAGAGGCGCCGTCAAAACAATATATTTGATTTGCGTAAAATCCTCTTGAAAATAGAGTTTTGATTTTGCGCCCGTTGTGGGATTTGTAACCACCGAATCGAGACGTTTGAAACTTCCCGGATACACCGTTGTAAAATAAGGCAGTGCCGTAACGTCCGGAATATTTCCGGTTGCAAATTTTGTTGTCGGCATCTGTGCTGTTAAACTATCCCATGCTTTTGCATAGTACAATGAAAATACGTTGGTTGCCGGCATGCCAAACGCAGCCGCATCGGCTGCATCTCTTGGTGTAAACGGAGGTGCGCCTGCAGCAGCACCCGGAGCGCCATTGACACCCGCCCCATTTGTTGCGTATCCCAAAATGTCATTATGCCCTTCCCACCAGATCATGAAGGTCGGATTAAGGGCCTTCGCTTGTTTAAACTGGCTTCCGACATTCAGTGCTGAATTGCGCAAAATAGCATCAAATAAAGTATTACCGACGCCCAATCCACCTTGCAGAAAGAGTTTACGATAATCATCTGCCGAGGAGGTTGCGTTCATAAAATCAAATACAAACGCACCGGGTACGCCCAAGTTATTGTATGGGCGCGGGAGAGTTTGATTATTAAATACATTGAGTGTGCCGGTTACGGGAACCGGTGAAGGGGATGCCCCGACGGCACTGATCGTAATGGTGAGGGTTCCCGTAGTACCGGGATCATTCACCAGAGGTTGCTCCCAGCCGGAAGCATTCGAACCCGCGTTGGTTTTTCCAAGTTGACGAGCAATAATGGCGCCGTAGCTATTCACCTGAGCCGATTGAAAAAGTCCTCCGCTCTGATAGCCAGCGGTCAAGCTATTACCCGCGACCACAAAGGTCGTAAAGTTCGCATCACCGCTTTTGGTGATGACTTCGATTTTATCCGCACTCGGATAGTCCACGGAACATCCCATCAATAAAAGGGAGCTTATGGCGCCGAGTCGAAACAATTTTATTATAGATTTCATGAAATATCTCCTTTATAAAAATTATTTACCGAAAGTGTAACCAACACCCAGTGCAAACAAATTGACGTGGGAATTAAACGTCCCGTCAAAGTGATCCACATTTGAATTATTCGTGCTGCGTTCTTTGAAAATAACGGCCATATAAGCACAATCAATATGAACGGCGTCATTGACCTTGTAGCCGAGGCCGATTGAGAAATCATTGCGATCGGCATCCGGAAGGAGGGGGCTGATGGTATTGGTCGGTGCCGGTGAGTTATCATAGATATAACCCGCCCGTGCAAAGAATTTTTCATTGATCGCGTATTCTGCGCCAAGTCTCACTTGCCACGCGTTTTTGTAGTTCTCCTCGATGATTGACTTATTATCGACACCGGTGGCGGCCAGTCCGGCATTTTCAGGAAATTCAATTACAATTTGTTTGAAGGTTGACCAACCAACAAAAGAATAATCGGCCTCAACCGAGAGTTTTTCATTGACTTGGTATGCCACACCGACTGTGAGGCTATTCGGGAAATTGATATACTTCGCATTGCCGTCTTGTTTCGCACCGCCAAAGAGTGGATTTGCTAATCTGGCTGCAACGGCCGGGTCCACGACTAAATTGCCAATGGTATCCGCAGCCGTCTTCGCATGGCGAATTTGCGAGAAGGTTGCCTCACCTTTGTAAACTTGATGCACCAGGTGTTTGTAATCCACACCTACTGAAAGTTTATCCGTTGGCTTGAAATAACCGCCCAGGTGAAAACCTAAAGTACCTTTGTCCTCACCGTGGAGTTTTACTTTGATCACGTCGTACGTACGAACGGTAGGACCCGCCGTAAAGGCGGCCGCACTATTTCTCTCCAGAGCCACTTTTGAAAAGATGTAGTCTACCGCGACACCAAAGGACATCATGTCATTGACCTTGTAGGCAAACGTCGGCGAAATATAGACGGTTTGAATTTCAGCGCCAATCGAGCGGAAACGACCGCTGAAATTTTGTTTCCATTCGGTGCCAAGCCCAAACGGAGTATAGATCGCAAGCGCCGCAGCCATTTTGTCATTGATATTATAACCAACATACATATTAAACGGAGGAAACCATTTTGTTTTGGCAGCATCGCGAACATTGCCCGGGGCAGGATAAGAGCCCTGGAACTTAGAAAGGGACTGAACCGGAGTAAGACCTCCGTAGAAACGCCATTCGCCCGGGGCTCCGATTTGAACTAAACCGGCGGGATTATAAAATGCCGTAGAAAGGTCATACGGACGAGCGACTACCGCACCGGCCTGGGCCGTTGCGCGTGCACCTTGTTCGTAAATCGAGAAGCCGCCGGCCCAGACCGAGCCTGCGATGGAAAGCAAAAACATTGCCTTCATCATTCGTCGGGTAAAAGAACTCATTACTTACCTCCAGGTGTTATTAAAACGGGTTAATTAGAAAAAATTAGAACAAATTAGGACGACTAGTGTAATTAGAAAAGCAATTCAAACTAAAGAATGGCGAAACGAGAGTCAAATAGTTTTTGTTAATATTTTCGCGGGAAGCGAAGAATGCTTTTTGAATTGGTGGTTACAAGGCTGCCAATTTGAAGCAAGTGATTCTGCGGGTTTGGGTCAAATATCGTTCCGTCAAACAATCTCAGTCGTTCTTTGTAGTCTTGGTCTTCACCTGCATTTATTACATTCTCCACTGTTTTTCAAGAAAAATTCCGTTTGTATTTTTATCCGGATTTCGCTACCATCATTACTGACTTTTGTGAAACGTTTTCGAAACGTTTCACGCATCCCATCATTGCTGATAATACGGAGAACGAAAGAATTTGGGTCGAGTTATTGCAATTGCAAATCAAAAAGGCGGCGTAGGTAAAACGACGACGTCTATCAATCTTGCTTCTTCGCTTGCCCATGCGGGTAAAAAAACATTGATCATCGATATGGATCCGCAAGCCAATTCGACTTCCGGACTCGGATTTGACCTCGAAGCGATCGATCGAAGCACGTATGAAGTTTTGATTCATAATCAAAACGTGGAGCAGACCATTTTGAAGACGATGATGCCGATGATGGATATCCTTCCGGCCCATATCCGGCTTGTCGGCGCTGAGATTGAACTGGTCAATCTCGAGGAGCGCGAGCGCATGTTTTTGAAAGCAATTTTGCCCATTCGGGACAAATACGATTACATTTTGATCGACTGCCCGCCCTCGCTCGGACTCTTGACGCTCAATTCCCTTACCGCCTCGGATACCGTGCTCATACCGATTCAGTGTGAATATTATGCGCTGGAGGGTCTGCGTCAATTGCTCAATACGATTCGCCTCGTTCAGCGTCACCTCAATACCGAACTTACGATTGAAGGTGTCCTTATGACCATGTTTGACAGCCGGCTCAACCTATCGAATCAAGTCGTGAGTGAGGTCAAAGAATATTTCAAAGAAAAAGTTTTTAAGAGTGTAATTCATCGGAATATCAAACTCGGTGAAGCGCCGAGTTTCGGCAAACCGATTATTTTATACGACCCGGCTTCCGTAGGTTCGCAGGACTATATGGGATTGGCCAAAGAGGTTATTGCAAATATTGTAACTCCGCATGTAATTTAGAGTAAGTTATTAATGGGAGCGTGAAATACTATGACTAATCTATTCCCTCTCGCAAAGACGCAAAGACGCTCCAAATGTCAAAAGGTCTCCCGTGGAGGCGAGAAAAATTAAAAAATGACATTGTTTTATGACCATAGTAATGATTAGTAAAAGCCATGAATTTTAGTCCCAAAAAAAATACCGGTCTCGGAAAAGGATTATCGGCCCTCATTCCTGGAACTCTCAATCCGGATGGAACCGTCAAATCACCGGAAAAGAGTCCGGTCAATGAAATTGCGATTCATCTCATTCGCGTCAATCCGTTTCAGCCCCGAAAGGAATTTGATCCGCAGGCGCTTGAGGAACTAAAGCAGTCCATTTTAGCCAATGGCATCATCCAGCCGATTACTGTACGTAAATCGCAAAACGGCTATGAACTCATTGCGGGTGAGCGGCGATTCCGCGCGGCGAAAATGGCGAATCTGCAGAGTCTGCCCGCCTACGTCCGTGACAATGTCAGTGATGAAGAAATGCTGGAATGGGCGATCATTGAAAATGTCCAGCGCGAAAAGCTTAATCCGATCGAAATGGCCGAAGGCTATCAGCAATTGATCGAAGTGTGTCACATGACGCAAGAGCAAGTGGCACAAGTTATTGGAAAAGATCGCACTACAATTACCAACATAATTCGTCTTTTAAAATTGCCGCTTGAAGTACAAAAAAGCCTTTCCAGGGAAGAAATTACAATAGGCCATGGGCGTGCGCTGATTGCGCTTCCGTCGGACGGGTGGCAATTAAAAATCTGGAAACTCGTCGTCGAGCAGGGGTTCTCGGTCCGCAAAACGGAAGAGATTGTGAAAACCACCCTTGCTGAAATCGAAGGTAAACCAAAGGCGGGATCCAAGTTTCAAATCGAAGAGGAAACGAATCCTCATATTTCCGCCATGGAAAATCGTTTTCGGCTCAAACTTGGAACCAAAGTAAAACTCAAGCATAAAAAAGACGGAAGCGGATCGCTCGAAATCGAGTATTATTCTAATGACGATCTGGAGCGCCTGATCGACATCGTGGAGAGCGGCAGGGAGTGAAATCCCCCTAGCCCCCTTTTAAAGGGGGAAAAATAAATGGAACCGCGCGGGCATTAATAACGTAAAGTATTTACATAAATAATATCTGACCTTATGATTCTTTTTAATAAAAAGGACAATCTATGATAAAATGTGTTACGATTTTAATTGTGATGGCGAGTTCTGTTTTCTCTCAGATTACACTGAAATCTCAGCAAGACCTTCATGGTAATGACTATGCCAATATATGGGGATATACTGATTCGCTGGGTCGGGAATATGCCATCGTCGGGTGTTATACCGGCACATCCATCGTCGAAATAACGAACCCCACCTCACCTCGAGAAGTAGTTTTTATTCCTGGAGCCACAAGCGACTGGCATGAAATTCAAACGTGGGATCATTATGCGTATGTGGTATCGGAGGCAAATGGAAGCGGAATGCAAATTATTGATCTGAGTCAATTGCCTGATACTGCGAAATTGGTCAAGACCTATTCGACCGGGTCGTGGACTCGCACCCACGATCTTCAGATTCGGGATGGTTACGTCTATCTAACGGGGGCCAATACGACGTCCGGACTTGGAGCGAATCAGGGCGGCATCAGAATTCTCGATCTAGCAGACCCTATCAATCCCGTATCGGTTGGCTTGTGGGCCGATGAATATGTCCATGACTGTTACGTCAGAGATAATAAAATTTACGCGGCTAACATTTATGCCGGAGCCGTGACGATTATTGATGTGACGGATAAATCCAAACCCGTGAACATCAAACGATTTTCCTATCCAGGCGGGTTCACGCATAATACAGCCCTATCGGATGACAGCCAGACCCTTTTCACAACGGATGAGACATCAAATCCGCCTGGAAAATTGCGTGCATGGAGTATTTCCGATATTAATAATCCAACACAGTTTTATTCGTTTGGGACAAACGCCATTGTGCACAATGTGTACGCCAAAGGACGTTTTGCTTATGCATCGTATTATCAGGATGGGATTAAAATTTGGAACATTTCCAATCTGTCAACTATATCACTCAAAGATACGTTTGATACCTATCCGTCCGGATCTGCTGCAGGTTTTAATGGCGCCTGGGGCGTGTATCCGTATTTCCCATCGGGAAATATTGTCGTCTCGAATATTGAAGACGGGTTATTTGTTTTGAATTTTGCCGGACAGGAAACGGGCACAATCAACGGTACCGTGAAAGATTCCAAAACGAATTTACCGGTTGCAGGCGCCAAAGTGATTTTTTTGCAAGACAATTTGACACGCAAAGTAAATGCGAGCGGAGCCTACAGCATGAAGGCTTTATCGGGACTTACGACGGTGAAGGTCACGGCGCCGGGATATAAGTCTAAATATCAGGAAGTGACGATACCGGTTGGCGGATCCACAACTTTAGACTTCACAATTGATCTCAAGCCTTTGGTTGAAAAACCCACGAACTTTCGCGTATACCCGGAAAAAAATCGGGTGACGGTGAAGTGGGGAATTAATACGAACGATCCTAAATTTATGCGCTACCGCGTCTATGGCGGCACAAGCCCAAGTCCGACTCAAATTATTGACTCGACTTCGGTGAGGAAGGATTCCATTCGCACGATTTTTGGTCTGACCAATGGCACAACCTATTATTTCCGCATGGCCGCGGTTGATTCGAATTTTAATCAAAGCGAATGGACGGATGAAAAGTCTGTCGTCGTGAATCCCGTGCCACCGCAAACTCCGACTGACCTGACCGCCATTCCGGACAGCGGCCGCATAACGCTGGCCATCGGACGCAATAACTTTGATGCGGATTTTTTAAGGTACCGTGTTTATATGGGATCGTCACCAAATCCGTTGACCGCGGTGGATTCCGGAAACGGCCGCGATTCGACCATTCGTGTGATACGAAACCTGACGAATGGTATACGCTACTTCTTCAGGGTAACGGCCGTGGATTCTGATTTGCTCGAGAGTCCGTCGATTGCGGTGAATTCTGTCCCCAATGTACCGGCGCTCAATATATCGACATCGATCATCCAGAATCCCGGATTGACAAGGTACATAGAGGTCGTCATGATCGCGGAATTGGCCTTGCTGAATGCCCCGACGGTCAAAATTGTGAAGGGATCGGATACGACATCGATTGCCATGACGAACCTGAACGGCAATCCGAATGTCTTTCGCGGATCGTATCAACTCAAGAACATCGGAAATCATGTCATTATCACACGCGCAATTTCTGCGAGTCTTTACGACACGACCAATATCCGGGGATTTGTCGTCGCCGCATCAAAGGCGATCGGAATGTCTTCTCTGACAAGCTCCGATGGCGCTGCGACACTTATTATCCCGGAATCGGCGCATGAAAAATACTATATCGGAACCGAGAACCAACAATTCGGTGAAACGGTTTATCAATTTTCGCCGGACGGATACCAGATCTCCGATTACCGAATTGAAATGGCGTTGCCGAACGCGCTTAAAAACTATGCTCTGACGACCGTGATTTATCAAAAGGAAAATGGGTCGTGGACGCCGATGGAGACGCAATATTTGGCGCGTCAAAACAAATTGGTCGCGAAAACCAATCGTCTCGGAGAATTTAAGATTGGTCTGAATTCGGATCCTTCACATCAAAATGTTGTGGTCAAAGATTTTTCAATCGCACAAAATTATCCGAATCCTTTTAATCCAACGACCACAATCCGATATGACGTGCCGACCACCGCCCATGTGAGCGTCATCGTGTACAACCTGCTTGGACAAAAAACGCGATCGTTGGTAGATCAATCTCAATTGGCAGGTCGATACGATATTGTTTGGGACGGAAAAGATGAGCGTGGGAATTCGGTTGCGAGCGGAATTTACTTGTATCGCCTCCAGACAGACGGATTCGTCCAGACTAGAAAAATGATCTTAATTAAGTAAGCCATACAAACAACGGATTTATATAAAATAAATTAATTTTAGTAGAAACATAAGATCAACGGCCACGCCGCGTTCCATAGCGGTGGAGACAGGGGACGGTTGGTAGAACAAAGGACATGCATGAAAAACTCGAGAGGCCTGCAAAAATTATTTCAATTTGTTTCCATCGCAGTGCTTGTGGGATGCGACGTAGACAAGGATCAAGATAGAATCACCGATCCCGGCCAGACGATCGCCAATACTTGGTTGATTTTTGGCAACGGCAACTACGATTCAGCCCGCACGGTTTTTAAGGATATTATCAATCGTTATCCTGATTCAACGGTAGCGTATTCGGGACTCGGATGGTGCGAGATGCAGAGCGACAGTCTGGATGCCGCGGCGACAGCTTTTGCGGGCGGCTCGTCAAAAGGCAACGCATCGGCAGACCTCTACGCCGGGTGGGCCTTTGTCCTCAACGCGCAAAAAAAATACGCTGAATCCAACGAACGGATTTTGGCGGCCCTTTTTAAGGACTCCCTGTGGAATTTCCCTTATCTCTTAGGGCTGAGTCACACGGATCTGGAACTCATGCGCGCACAGAATTTTCTTCTTACCGGTGATTACGCCAATGCGCTTCTTGCCGTGAATTTTTTAGATCCAAATTTCACAGCCGATATTACGACGCTTGCAGGACGGGCGGCCTTGGCGGCGAAAATTGAGGAACTAAAATCTAAGACTTAGAATCTACCGCGAAGAAAATAATCAAAGCGATTGATAGATGATGTCTTTTGAATTGGAGATGAGTCGTAATTGTCGAATCACTGAATCTAAGAGAAATGCCTACTTAATTGTTATTTGCAATCCAAATTCCCAGCCCAACCGCTACAAGCCCCAGAAGAACACTCCCCAAGACATAAATTCCTGCCGTTAGAAATTCTCCGTTGCGTATAAGCGCTATAGTTTCCATTCCGAAGGCTGAAAATGTCGTAAAACCGCCAAGAAAGCCGGTTCCAACAAGAAGCCAAGTTTCAATGTTCCATCGCTCCTTATAATTTTCAAAACACCATCCGATCAAAAAGCAGCCCAGGACATTGATCACGAAGGTGGCCCACGGAAAAGCGAGTTGGACAGAATGAGCGGAAAGTTTTTGAATCGCGTAGCGTGACATGGCGCCGAGAGCACCTCCGAAACCGACGAGCAAGAAGTGGATCATAACGCGGTGTCCAAAAGAACCGTGAAGAAATATATCAGGCTGATAATTCCATTCATGTTAAAGAATGCCATCGTGACTCTTGAAAAGTCATTCGCGCGAACCAGATTTTGTTCGTAAAAAAGCAAAACGGCAATAGCCCCAACACCGACAAAGTAAATCGAATTCATATTCCAAAACAGTCCGCCTGTAACCAAACTCAATACGCATACCACGTGCAATCCACGCG
>JANNSF010000302.1:0-3620 GCA_031402315.1 bacterium
CTTCCGTAAGCGTCTGCGCAATATTGAGTTCTGCGCTTAAAAGGATCTCCTGCTGTTTGGGGGTTAAGTTGCCCGAGTTGGACCCTGCAAATAGCACGATTGGAGCGCACAGCATACCCAACAAAGTGAATAAATATTTCATGACAGCCTCCTGACTGAAATTAATTAAGTAACTGATTTTGAAAACTAAAACGTAGGGTTCGCGAACTCGTGTGGTTTTCTACGCGCACTCTAAAAATAAGTTTCGCAGTCCGTTGACGGATTCAGGTGCTCATAAATTTATTACCGTCGGCTTCCGACAAAAATTGCTTTGCTTTGCGGCACCGGCTCATTTATATTCGTAAGGTTTCACGAAATCATTTTTATGAAAACTTACTCTCTTCTATTTGCCATTGTTAGCGTGGGTATTTTATCCTGTCGAACTGTTGCTTCCAAAGAGCCTTCCGCCTATGAAAAGGTGGCCACTGAGCAGCGTTTAGTCTGGCTTCAGGGTTCGGATTCGTATGTCCTTGGCCCATTTGTGGATATTCTGATCGACTCCACGAATCGTGTAACGGTGATGGACATCCGCAAGGGAAATCTTGATTCTTCGTTTCGATCCAGTGAGATCGACGCGACGCCTTTAGGCTATTCGTCATCCACGGTTTGGATGCGGTTGATATTATTTAATGCCGATACCGCGGCGCATGAATGGTATCTTGAGTATCCCATGCCCTTGACGGATTTTATCGAAGTGTACGTTCCCGACGCGCAAGGTTTCCATTTCGCCCAGAGCGCCGGTGATTTGCTCCCATTTACGGATCGCACCATTAAGCATCGCAATCCTATTTTTCGGGTGGTATTGCAGAAGAATCAGGTTGGTGTTGCCTATGTAAAAATTCGGAGCCAAAACTCTATCAAAGTAAAAATGACGCTGTGGACTCCTCTTGCATTCGTTGAAAAAGTGCGAACAGAATATCTTTTCATGGGAATGCTCTATGGGGCGCTTGGAATCATGGTGTTCTACAATTTATTCCTGTTTTTCATGATTCGGGATCGGAGTTATGTTTACTACGTTCTGTATATTTCAAGTATGCTCTTGGCTCAGATTGTTACCAATGGGCAAGGACTGGAGTTCCTTTGGCCGGTTCACCCGGAATGGAATGATGCGATACTGGCGATATTGATTGGACTTGTCTTTGCCACGTCCGGCCAGTTTTCCCGTTCATTTCTTCAGACGAATCGAACGAGCGAGAGGTTGGACAAAATTATCCTTTCATTGATGGTGATCAGTCTCGGTTGCGGGTTGATATCTTTATGGACGGACGCTTGGATACTTATCATCGGTCAAATTTTTTCAGTTATTGGCTTGACCGTGCCAATTGTTTTCCTTGTGGCAGGTTTTTTGTCATGGCGAAGCGGCTTTACACCGGCTCGTTATTATTTGATTGCTTGGGTCGTCTTGCTGTTTGGTATTGGCATCTATAGTCTGTCCAATCTTGGGCTTATCCCCTCCAATCCGGTTACCGATAACATTTTGGATGTGGGTGTTGTAGTGGAGATGGTTTTATTATCAATAGGGCTTGGCGCGAGAATCAATAGGGTTCATGCTGAGCTGGCTCAAGAGAGAGTAGACGCCGAGAAGTTGGCGCGGGAACGTGACGTCGAAAAAGCGCAGGCAAAAGAATCGGAATTGCGTGCGCAAGCGGCGGAAACCCAGGCCAAATCGCAACAGGCGGAAATTGAAAACGCCAGAAAACTATCCGGGATGAATGCGGAGCTGGAGCAGAAAAACATCATGTTGGGAGCGCTCAACGATCAAATGGACCGGACGGTCGCAATCGTTCAATCGCTCAATTCGGCCATAACGCTTAATGAATTACTCCATTCGATTCTTGAAAAAACGCAAGCCATTACCCATGTAACGAGCGCGTCGGTACTGGCGTGGGATCGAGCTACAAATAAATTCAAATTCAAAGCCTGCCTCGGCGTTGACTTCAAAAAATTGGAATCGATCGAACTCACGCAAGAAGAAGTTCTGCAACGGTATGTCCAAGAGGGGGCTGAAATTGAAAAGGATATATGGGTAGTTCACCATATCACCGGGCGCATAGCCCAGAATAAGTTTGATGAATTACCACCTTTGGATTCACTCTTGGTGGTGTGTCTGCGAGGAGACAAACGCATTGAAGGCTATTTGCTGTTTGATAATATTCAATATTCAGATCTTTCGGGTAAAGATGTTTTACTTTTGAAGAATCTCAAAGAGCATCTTCAATGGGCCATTCTTAAGGCGAGGCTTTTGGAAGAGTCTCGAATGCTGAACGAACAAAAAAATGAATATCTGGGAATTGTTGCACACGACCTTCGGAATCCTTTGGCGGCCATTCTGGGCTATACGGAATTAGTCATGGCCGATGTCAAAACGGGACGTTTAATTCCCTCTGACATTTTGAGCGATTTGGGAAAGGTCCATGCCGTTGGCAAACATATGTCCTTTTTTATTACGGAACTGCTTGATATTGCCTCGATTGAATCCGGTAAAGTTCGGCTTGACAAACGATCCACGAGTCTGGCAATGATTGTGAACGATATTTTCCATCTTCATTTTCGCCGTGCAGAACAGAAAAACATCACATTGATCTGTGAATCTTTGGATTCACTTCCAAACGTGATGGCCGATCGCCTTCGGATATCATCGGTCGTGGATAATCTGATCAGCAATGCCGTCAAATATACGCACGCGGGCGGTTCGATAAAGATATTTGGCGTGGCGCACGGATCGGAAATAACGATTCACGTTCAAGATACAGGGCAAGGCCTTACGCCGGAAGATCTGGAAAAAGTTTTTACGACCTTTACCAAACTCAGTGCGAAACCTACGGCGGATGAAACCAGTACCGGCCTGGGACTGGCCATCGTAAAAAAGATCGTCGAAATCCACGGCGGTCGCGTATGGGTCGAGAGTAAACAGGGAAAAGGATCCACGTTCAGTTTCTCTCTTCCCGTCGGTAAGCCGGAAAGCGGTGAAGTTTTGTGAACCGACCAACCCACGCTCCTATTTAGGAATGATATGTTAATAAAGATCGCCGTAGTGAAGTTGAACCGCTTATGAAACGCCGGATTGTTTGGCTATTTTTGATCATGATCGGACTTTTAGCAATTGTATCGGCCCAGGATGTCCGATTCAAACGCGTATCTATCGATGACGGGCTTTCGCAAAGTACAGTTCATTCTATTTTACAAGATCATACAGGCTTCATGTGGTTTGGGACTCAGGATGGGCTCAATCGATACGACGGTTATAGTTTTACCGTTTTCCGCCATGACGCACAAGACTCGACATCGATGTCCAGCAGCTGGATTCAAAGTTTATTGGAAGATCGCGCCGGCCGCCTTTGGGTAGGAACGTATGGAGGCGGGCTCAATCTTTACGATGCTAAAACAAAATCATTCCGAGCAATCAAACAGACGCCCACCCAAAATTCGTCTTCTTCGGAAAATCGAATCCGGGTTATTTATGAAGACCGTTCCGGTGTACTATGGCTTGGGACAGAAGGCGGGCTGAGTATTTATGATGTGAAGACGAATACATTCACATTCTTGAAGAATGATCCGGGTAACCCCTCGAGTTTGTCCGG
>JANNSF010000303.1:0-12617 GCA_031402315.1 bacterium
TGAAAGAGCAGCAAAAATAATTGAGTCTGACGAAGTAGCCAGACAAATGAATGATCTTCCTGAGTCGATAAGACATCTTGTAAAAGGAGGCGGTTCACTTACTGCCCTCCCAATCATTGAAACACAGGCAGGTGACGTTTCAGCCTATATTCCCACAAACGTGATCTCCATTACCGATGGCCAGATATTTTTGGAATCGAATCTATTTTATTCCGGCGTTCGTCCGGCGATCAACGTCGGTATCTCGGTATCCCGCGTCGGAGGCAGTGCACAAATCAAAGCCATGAAGCAAGTGGCCGGTCGCTTGCGACTTGAACTAGCACAGTATCGGGAATTGGAGGCGTTTTCAAAATTTGGTTCGGATCTGGATAAAGCGACCCAACAACAGTTGCGACGGGGAGCGCGTTTGGTTGAAATTTTGAAGCAAGGTCAATACCAACCCCTTAACTTTGACAAACAAACGGTCATCATCTATGCGGCGACCAATGGATATCTGGACGAAGTGCCGGTAATGGATTGCCAGCGTTTCGAGAAAGAGTTGCTGGATACAATGGAACTGCGTCACAAGGGCTTGCTGGATGCGATTATGGATAAAAAAGAATTGACGGATGACATTCGTAATCAATTGAATACGATATTGAAAGACTTTAGACAGGCTTTCAAAGCCAGTGCTTAAATTTTTATTTAGAATTAAGGAGCCTTTGAAAAAAATAGTTACTCTTCTGGTAGTACTGAATCTTGCCTGCAGCCCAGGCAAAGAGATTCCAATGGAACAAATGGCAAAAATCTCCTTTGATATTTGGAAAAACGGAGAAATTGTCATCACCGACAGCACCGATTTTCAGAATATTCCCGATGAGCAACTGCTGCCTTACACCCAGAAGGAAGGCTTTACCGCGATGGATTATAAATTCACCTCCAAACTCTACGATACCGACCCGAAAAAACGCGGAGAATTTCGTGCAATCAATGACAAGGTTTGGATGGACGAATTTATCAAAGCTATGAGCGACACTTCGTTGATGAACAAATATTTGAAAGACACAAAATGATAAAAAAAAAATTACTCCTATTGTCTGTGGCTTTATGGGTGAGCGCGTGCAGCCGCGGTAATGAGGTACCGGTCGATAAAATGGTTCAGGTATGCATGCGAATGTCAAAAGATAATCTGACGGAGCTTTATGCGGATCCGACTGCACTCAAATTAACAGAAAAGCAATTGGGGAAGTATCTGGAAGCTGAAAAAATTTCAGAGGAAGATTTTGAAAAGACCGTCGAGCTTTACCAGAATTCGGCGGAAAAGCTGGACGCGTACAAAAAAGCCTATATGGAAAGAGCGGTTAATGACGAGCGGTTTAAGGAAAGAATCTTGAAAGAAGAAGCGAAACAATTTTTGCAAACACGTGGCCTCAAAAATTTCAATCGTGATTCGGTCATGAATACTTTAAAAGATCCTGCCGTAATGAAGACAAAAGTTCTTGATAGAAATGATTGAAAGGGACCCTATGATACGGCTCATGCTCGTGATCTTAATAGTTGCTGCGCTTGGATTCAGTTCATGCGCACCCAAGGAAAAAGAAATTCCGATGGAGACGTTTGTTAAAATGTGGTTTAAGGCGCAAAGCGACGATGCTTTTCGTAAGAAGTACGAAAAACCCATTGATCAGGCCAACGCAGCGGAATTGGATGTCTACGCCAAACCTTTTGGATTTAGCGGGAACGATCTGAAATACACCTATCGGATCATCAGCAAAGACAGTCTTAAAAACTCGCGATTTGAAGATTTGCGAATGGACGAGACGCTTCGTCCACTCAATGACAAGCCCGATACATCGAATATTGAAATCAAAAAATAGGATTTATGGCAACTTTACGTGAAATCAAACGGCGCATTGTAAGCGTCAAGAGTACCCAGAAAATAACGAAGGCCATGAAAATGGTGGCGGCAGCGAAGCTTCGCAAGGCTCAGGAGAATATTATTTCGGCCAGACCGTATGCCTATAAATTGGGCGCACTGATCAAACATTTGGCGCAGAACGCCGAAGCGAAGGAGAATCCGCTGATCCGCCCGCGCGAAGTTAAGAACATTCTGCTTGTGGTGGTCACGGCCGATCGCTCGCTCTGCGGTGCATTCAATACGACTATCATTCGCCACGTTAATGCGCTTCTGCAGAGAGAATTTAAATCGTTCAAGGACAGCGGAAATCTACGCCTCATTACGGTGGGACGAAAGGGCGATGAGTTCTTTTTCAAGCGCGGATATAATCTGGCAGGACGGTTTATCAATTTTTTTAATCATCTGAAATTCGAAACTGCTCAAGCCATTGTGGAAGCTTGTGAAAAAGAGTACAACGAAGGACGTGCGGATGAAGTATACGTGATTTATAACGAATTCAAATCGGCGATCCAACAAAAATTGGTTACCGAGAAGTTTCTGCCGGTAGAGCCGGAAAACGTGGAACATTCTCATGAAAAGTTTCATGCGGACTACATCTACGAGCCTTCGCAGTATGAAATTATCAATACGCTGGTACCTCGTCACTTGAATGTTCAAATGTGGCGTGTATTGCTGGAGTCGTTCGCCGCCGAGATGGGTGCCCGGATGACGGCGATGGACAGCGCAACGGAAAATGCGGGGGAAATGATTGGTTCGCTGACCCTGTTCTACAATCGCGCACGCCAGGCCGCTATTACAAAGGAAATTTTGGAAGTGGTAAGCGGCGCAGAAGCCCTGAGTAAATAAATCGAAATAATAATATTTATATAAAAGAAAAATAAAGGAAAAGGTCATGAACAAAGGAAAGATCGTTCAGGTCATCGGGCCGGTGGTGGACGTGGAGTTTAGCGGAGGCACATTACCGAAAATTTTGAATTCGAATACGATTGCGCGTCAGGATGGCTCGACACTGGTCGTTGAAGTTCAGCAGCACCTCGGTGAAAATCGTATTCGCGCCGTGGCGATGGATTCCACCGACGGTCTCGTTCGTGGCATGGAGGTTGTCGATACAGGCGCACCGATTATGGTTCCTGTCGGCGAAAAAGTTCTGGGACGGTTGCTCAACATAACCGGCGAAACCATTGACGGATTTGATCCGATTAAGGACGCGAAGAAAAATCCGATTCACCGTCAGGCGCCAAAATTAGACGAACTGACCACCAAGAGTGAAATGTTCGAGACGGGTATCAAAGTTATTGATTTGATCGAACCTTATATGCGCGGTGGAAAAACTGGTCTTTTCGGCGGAGCCGGTGTTGGTAAAACGGTTTTGATTCAGGAACTTATTAATAATATCGCTAAGCAGCATGGTGGCTACTCCGTGTTTGCCGGCGTTGGTGAGCGTACCCGTGAAGGAAACGATCTCTATCATGAAATGAAGGAATCGGGCGTTTTGAGCAAGACGGCGCTCGTATTCGGTCAGATGAATGAGCCTCCCGGAGCGCGTCAGCGCGTGGCCTTGACGGCTCTTACGATGGCGGAGTATTTTCGTGACGACGAAGGCCGCGACGTTCTTTTATTTATCGATAATATTTTCCGATTTACACAAGCGGGTTCCGAAGTCTCCGCTCTCCTTGGGCGTATGCCTTCGGCCGTAGGTTATCAGCCTAATCTTGCAACAGAAATGGGTGAGCTGCAGGAGCGCATTACGTCTACAAAGAAAGGTTCTATTACGTCGGTTCAGGCGATCTACGTACCGGCCGACGATTTGACCGATCCCGCGCCGGCTACGGCGTTTGCCCATCTTGATGCGACGACTGTTCTTTCCCGTGCGATCTCGGAATTGGGTATTTATCCGGCGGTGGATCCCCTGGATTCGACCTCGCGTATCCTTGATCCGTTTATTGTGGGTCAGGAACATTATAATGTCGCCAAACGCGTTCAGGAAATTCTGCAAAAATACAAAGACCTTCAAGACATCATTGCCATTCTTGGTATGGATGAATTGTCGGACGACGACAAAATTGTCGTATCGCGCGCCCGCAAGATTCAAAGATTTTTGTCGCAACCGTTTTTCGTTGCGGAAGCGTTTACCGGTACGCCCGGTCGCTATTGCAAAAAAGAAGACACGATCGCAGGTTTCAAAGCCATTGCGGACGGACAAATGGATGATCTGCCGGAGCAGGCATTCTATATGGTCGGTACGATCGATGAAGCAGAAGAAAAGGCCGAAAAACTTCGCGGATAATTATTAATCGAGGTTCATCGCGATGGCATCCCGATGCGACGCGATGGACATAAAGTGGATTTTATGGAAAAAACATTTCAGTTAGAAATTATAACGCCGCGTCATGTGGCATTCAAAGGTGAAGTAGTAGACTTTGTCGCACCCGGTACGGATGGTAGTTTTGAGATTCTGAAGAACCATACGTCTTTTGTTTCATCCATCGCCATCGGCGAAATAAGGGTTCGCAGAACAGATGGAAGTGAAATTTATTACGCCACGAGCGGTGGTTTTGTCGAAGTGGATAAAAACCGGGTTACTTTTCTGGCCGAGTCTTGTGAAGACGTCAACCAGATCGATGCCACGCGCGCTCGGGGGGCGTATGAACGCGCGCTCCAACGCCTTGAGGATCGTTCGAGCTATGATCCGGAGCAAGCGCGTAATGCGCTCCTTCGGGCTCGAAACCGCATCCGAGTCGTCGAGAAACACGATTTGGTAGATAAGCGCGGCCACAAGCGCGATTAGAATTATAAACCCCATCCCGAAACGGTTGGGGTTTTTTGTAAATTAAATTTAGCAGTTCCCTTTCCTTCATAAGGAAAGGGTTAGGGATTGGTCACGATCTGCGATCACCAACCCATTTCGACACAGCTCAATGCAGGGCCTGACCCTTCCTCCGCGAGAGGAAGGGGAACCTTCTAATGACGATGTTTTTATTCTTCGGATTCCGGTTCGTTTAACCTTAACATTCAAAATAAATTCTTGCCATGCCCCGGACTCTTCATTTAGAAATCATCACTCCCCAAAAAAAAATATTCAGTGGCGAAATCGTTGATTTTACCGCACCAGGAATTTTGGGTCGCTTCGAAATCTTAAGAAATCACACGGCATTCTTCTCGTTCATATCGATCGGGGAAGTTCGATTGCGACGCGCGAACGGAGAAGAAGACTTTTATGCAACCAGCGGCGGGTACGTCGAGGTACTAAACAACAATGCGCTCTTTCTCGCGGAGACATGTGAGAAAGTAGAAGAAATTGATGTCACACGTGCGAAAGAAGCTCTCCAAAGGGCGCAGATTCGTATCGATGATTCATCGGGCTATGAGGCAGACAGAGCACGTCAGGCCTTGGCCAGGGCCAAGAATCGGATTAGATTGGTCGAGAAGAGATACAGGGAGTAGTTATATTATTTCTTTTCAATAATTCACTAAGACTCTCGCAAAGACGCAAAAACGCGAAGCGCTACCGGCTCAAACTTGCGGAGTGATTAGCGTCAAAATGGCATGAACCATCCCGCAAGGGATAGTTTTTCAAAATTTCTATTTTTTGGCGAATTGCTTAATAACTGGCTCAATGAACGCCTGAAATATCTTAGTTGTTTTTGAATCGTCAAATTCTGTGCAAATTGCCAAAGTGTCTGTTTTGATCGTGCTTCTTACTAATATTGAGGTATCCGGACATATTTCATTGAAATTCCCATCACACCGAACGGATGACCAAGTGGTTAGAGTATTCCCCTCAATTTTGAAATTGAAGTTTACTTCCCAATCGTCTTCACCCTCGGTAAGTACTTTGTTGCCATTCACTTTGTATGGCTCAGTACCGTAATAAATGTAACACGAATCATCTTTTATCATCCTTCAATGAAGTCATCATCAAAATGAACAATTCCGGATAAGGCGGAAACTGTCCACGTCGTGTTGGCCAGAGGGTTAGATGTATGATCTTCGCAACCTAAGAGCGTAAGCGTTAACACTATGAGAATCAAAATTGTTTTGTACATAGGACTCCTGAATCAAAAAAACCAGCGTATAAATAGTTTGGCATCGGTATTTGATTTGGAAGATTCGCTTTTCGTATTATCGCCGCCGGTGCCACCGAAATCTTCTTTCGGTTCTCCTTCTATGGTATAAACCAATCGCACTTCGCCGCCTAAACTAAAATGTTTTGAGAAATAATATTGCGCTCCAAAAATTGGTCCAAAATAAAAGTCCGTTCTTCGCCAAGTATCCTTATGAACTTGATCCGGGATACCCGGAGGATTATGACTAACATTTCTGTTTTCCTGATTGATCTTTATCAATCCTAATGCTGCTCCGTAATAAAATTCAGTTTTATCAAAATTCTTTATGTAATACGCGGAAGTACCCAATTGCACCAAAGAGAATTTCTGAGACTCGGAAGTATAGCTGGAGCCATTGGTCTCACGTACCACGTCCGACTTGATATAGTATCCAATTTCCGGCTCGATGCGAAGTCTGGGCGTGATTTGGATTGAAACATGAATCATGGAGTAGGCCAGAGGTGTGATGATTGGAAAATTCCAATAATCTGATAATATCGAAGCCGGTAAATTTCTATCGAACGATAGGCCAATCCCAAATTTTGGTCTTTCGGTATTCGATTGATTTTCAGCTTCTTGCGAAAAGGCAATGCTGACCATGATGAACATTACGATTGCAATTTTTTTCATGAGTTTTTCTCTAAAATTTGAAATGAACAATTTTTTGAAAATCCGCTTATTGATAGAATCCTAATCCGCTTGACAACCTCTACGACTGACCGATTCACCTCCAATCAAGATACAAATTTCATCCTTCCGGTAAAAGGAGATTTCCACAAATCATACTTCGGTTATGGATTAGCCGAAATCATGAAGGAATTTAGAGAATGTATATGCGGTTTTTAATTGATTTGCCGTCTATTTCTAAATAGCTTGTTATCAAGCGCTTCGGATTTGAAGACGCGTCTATCGAAATAAGAGGTAAGCAATTTATTTTCTATCGTTTCAATATTTTTCTGAGGTAACCAAATGAGGGCGGTGTACTTTACTATTGTGATCATTCTTTCGGTTGGATGCGATTCTGGCATTCCCCTTGAAAGTCCGGATTCGAAATCAAAATATGTTGTCGAATCTTACTTGGCTTCCGGTGATTCTGTCCGCGTACGCGTGTCGCAATCGTATGATTATTATACTAATCCGCCCTATAGCGGTGACGGTCATCCCGATACTCTGTTCTCCTATCCAGCGGTCTCGCTGTTATTCAACAATGTAACTTACAATCTAGTTCGTACATATATAGAGAACTATCCTCGACCATCCACTGTTTATGCACTTCCGAAATCTGTGTTTACCGTCCCGAGTGAAGGCAAGCTCGTCCTTCATGTCGGTGAAACGTATACGAAGGATGGAGTATCGGCCGAAAGCATACTACCAAGAAATATAACGATTACTTCTTTCAAAACTTTTTTTGAACCTAAGGATATAACATTTGGATTCTTAGATACAACGATAAAAGGTTATCGTCCCGCGAGAATATCTATATCGGGCAATTTTTATAAGGGGTTCTATGGGCTGATTCAATTGCAAAAATACAGTCCGTATTATGATAGGGATATCTATATCAGTGAAATTATTTCAAATTCATCCGGGAATGCCGAATTAGAAGTAGAAAACGAAAAACTTTCATTTGGAACTCCAGATAGTAGTGGTGTATGGACGCTTACAGTTTATTCGATTGACAAGCTCTACTATGACTTTTATCATGCACTTCAGTCTCAAAAGGATGGGACGGCAGACCTTGGAGATCTTTTTGTTGGGGACGCCATAGAAATTCCGTCCAATATCAAAGGCGGACTGGGAATATTTACCACGATGGCCGTGGATACGATGAGCGTGGTAATACCATGAAAAAAATTGCGATACTTTTACTTGGCTTGGCTTTATTTACCACGCCTCTTTCTGGGCAAGACGTCGTCACGATCAATGGATATGTGTACAGCGATGCGAGCGGCGAGGCGCTGGCCAATGTGCCGATCAAACTGAATGGATATCTTGCCGCGGTGACGAATTCGTTTGGTTATTTTTCGATTCAAAGATTGGATAATTCCGCGCTCATTTTATCAGTGAAGTTTCTTGATTTCAAGCCGCAAATTATCAATCTCTCACAGCAGGATCCTAATTCAAGAGCATTTCTAGTTGACATCCGGCTCACGGTGGATGCCATCGCATTTGAGGAATTGATTGTCGAAGCTGACATGGACCGAAAAAATCTTGAATTGCCCGCGATGGGCACGACGACGATACCGACCGAATCCATAAAGAACATTCCCGTTATTGGTGGGGAGGCCGACGTCATCAAAGCGCTCCAGTCAACACCTGGTGTTATGAGCGGGCAGGAATTGTCCAATGGCCTGTATGTGCGTGGAGGGAGTTTTGACCAGAATCAAATATTACTTGACGGCATTCCTCTGTATAACCCGAATCATCTCTTTGGATTTTTCAGTGTTTTTAATACGGATGTCTTGAGTCACGCGGAATTGCTCAAAGGAGGAATTCCGGCGGAATATGGCGGGCGGCTTTCTTCGGTTTTAAATTTGACCATGCGGGAGGGCAACCGTGAACACTTTGCGTATAGCGGCGGCGTGAGTCTCATGACCTCGCGCCTGGCGCTCGAAGGGCCAATTGGCAAAGACAAAAAGGGCTCGTATCTTTTTGCCGGTCGCCGGACTTATCTCGATCCGGTTTTTGCATTGGCGAATTCTTCCAAATCGACTACACAAAGCGGAGGTAAAGAAAAAATATCTTTATACTTTTATGATCTTAATGCCAAAGCCAACTACGAAATCACAGATAAAGACCATCTCTTCATAAGCGCATATTTGGGACGCGACAATCTGCAAGACCAACTCGATAAAGGTCGAATCGGCATGAAATGGGGGAATCAGGCCTATAATCTTCGTTACAATCGCGTTTGGTCGCCAACGGTTTTTACGAATTTTTCATTGATCTACAGCGATTATGCTTCGGAGGTTTTGCTTAAAAGCACGGAAGAGAACAGCGATTTCAGGAATGTGAATAAAAAACCTGCCATTCAGGATGCCATTCTGCGCGGTGAAATAAATTATAACCTAACCCAGGATCAATCTATAAAAACCGGCTTCAATTTTACGAAACACTGGTTCAAGGCTTTTTCCGGCATTCAGGAAACGGAAAATCAGAAAGCTGTTTCTCTCGAATCGTATGAAACTCAAACGTTCCTTTCTCACGACTGGAGCATCTCGGATAGGCTACGTTCGCAGGCCGGAGTTCAGGCGGCTTATTTTCACATGGGTGATTATTGGGCGCTCGAGCCAAGGGTCAATCTCCGATATCTGATGAATGAGAATACTTCTCTCAAGGCTTCTTATACAAGGATGCATCAATTTATTCATGTGCTTTCGTCACTTAATCTGGTGAATCCCGGCGATATTTATTATCCGTCCACCGATTTTCTGAAGCCGGAAAGATCGAGCCAGTATGCCTTGGGCATGGTCAAACTAATTCCAAAATATCAGTGGGAATTGACGATAGACACCTATTACAAAGACATGGATCATCTCCCGCTTTTTAAACAGAGTTTCTCCAGCGCCGATCCTCAGAGTATTGCGCAAGATGTTGTATTAGGAAAAGGATGGGCCTATGGATTAGAAGTTGGAATACAAAAAAGCGTAGGCCGTTCGACTGGCTGGGCTAATTATACGCTGAGCAAGCCCTATCGCAAGTATGCCGAAAAAAATGGAGGAAAGGTCTTCACACCGAAATTTGACCGCTCGCATCAATTCAATTTGGTATGGGATTATCAAATCAATAAGCGTTGGAAATTCGGTTCTGTTTTCGTTCTCGCCTCGGGTCAGCCCATTACGGTGCCCAAACAAGTTTATTATCTCAACGATCAGGATGGAAGAAATCAAAATTTTCAAGGCGTCATTGACTACGGACAAATCTATTCGCAAAGACTTCCGTGGTACAATCGTTTGGATGTGAGCTTGACCTACAGATTCTATTGGTTCAAGGGTAACTGGGATTTATTCATAAATGTTTATAATGTTTACGGCTACAAAAACCCACTTTTTGTGAATTATAACGATACCAAAAAGAGGTGGGAACAGACCTCGATCGGATATCTCCCGACTTTTGGGGTTAGTTTTGAATTCTAACACCGCCAAAATCCGTCAACGCTAGGAAATAAAAAAACCTATTGTTCGAATAGGTTTTTTTTATCCCAAATTGCGATAGAATCCCAATTTCCCAACTACCAACGGACCCAAGTAACGCCTTAATATACGATTTCGGAGGGGCCCTTGTCTGTAGGTAAATTGCTACTTTTTTTGTAGGTAAATTACCTACAAGAGATTTTTAAGCTATTGTTATTTATCAATTTGACTTTTTCAGAAAAATACTCAAAAATGGTCCTTTTGAGTAATCTGGAAAAAAAATCCCGCTCCCAAAAATTGGTTATTGGACTTATCCCAAGGGTGGAAATTTGTGTAAAAAATAAAGCTCTATATTTGAAACCCCGGCTAATTCCTTTACGTAACAAGTTACGGTTTAAATTTATACCATTTTACCAGGAGCATTTGATGAGAATAGTCACCCTTTTTATGCTGAGTATTCAGCTGCTGTCAGCGAGCGATGGTTTGAATCTGAAGTATGAGGTGGATTTAACAAAATTCGAAAGCGATTCCTTCTATGTAAAGCTGGACGTGACCGGAATAAAAGATGAATCGGCTCTTTTTCAGTTTGCCGCCACGGCGCCGGGCACCTACCAAGTGATGGATGTTGGTCGTTTTGTCGGTGGATTTCAGGCTTGGGATTCGAAAGGTGGCCAATTGCCCGTCGAACAGGCATCGATTAATCAATACAAGATTTCCGACGCAAAAAAACTTGCGCGAATCACTTACCGCGTGGACGATACGCAGGGAAATCCGATGAAGGAAAATCTTATTTATCCGATGTGCGGTTCCAATCTTGAGAAGGACAACGTCATCCTGAATGGCCAAATGGTATACGGCTACTTTAAAAATTTTCAATCAAATCCCATCGACGTAAAATTTATTTATCCAAAGGAATGGAGTGTTGGAACGGCGCTCACCGAGAAAAAGGGCGTCTATACCGCCGAAAACTATGATCATATCGTAGATTCGCCCGTCATGTTCGGTCGACTTACGCATGCACAGACCAAAGTGGGCGGCGCCGACATTCATGTTTACAGCTACTCAAAAAACGATATCGTGACAGCCGATTCGCTTTTGGGTCAGATGAAGACTATGCTGGAAGCAGCGGAAAAATTTTTGGGTAAACTTCCTGTCAAACGCTATGCATTTCTGTTTAACTGGCGAACGGATCTGCCGGGAGCCTACGGCGCATGGGAACATAGCTACTCCTCGCTCTACGCAATGCCGGAACAGCCCCTTTCGGTCGCTGGGCCACAAGCTGTATCGTTTGCGGCGCATGAATTTTTTCATATTGTAACTCCGTTGAATATCCATAGTGAAATAGTAGGCGCATTTAATTTTGAAAAACCAATCGCTTCTGAGCATTTGTGGCTTTACGAGGCTACGACGGAGTGGGCGGCTCAAATGATGCAAATTCGAGGCGGTATGATATCGGAAGCTGAGTTTATCGATCGAATTGAACAAAAATTGAAAGTCAGCGATTTTTTTAGTCCGAGAGTTAGTTTGGTGGACCTAAGCAAAGGCTCCTTCGATTCGCTGGCCGATCAGTACATTAATATCTACCAGCGAGGCGCTTATACGATGATGCTGTTTGATATGCGCCTGCTTGAATTGTCTAAAGGAAAAATGGGTTGGAATGATGTAATAAAAAAATTGGCCAGCGAGTACGGTCCTAAAAAATCGTTTCCCGAGAAAGAATTTTTTGACATCGTTGTAAAAATGACGTACCCCGAGATGATTGATTTTTTTGCACGGTATATCAAGGGTTCCGAAAAAGTCCCCATGAAGGAGTACCTTGCCAAAGTCGGCTATAACTATGTAGAAGAAACGGAGACCGGCAAATTCAAAGGCAGTGCGGGTTCGTTTCAGGCCGGATTTAACGATGGTAAGGTTGTCGTCGGAAAGGTGACCGAAAATGACTCTATCAATATGGTGACGGGTCTTCAAGTCGGGGATGCCTTGATCAAACTATCCTATCATGACAAAACGGTCTCCTTTTTTGATCATAGCATGAGAGGCTTTATCGATGAGATGCAATGGGGTGATGATTTTACACTCACGGTTTTACGCGGCGGCCAAGAAATGGATCTTCATGGGAAGTCCGGGCGAAAACCGATCACGGTTAAACATCAAATCACTCCGATGGAAACTCTCACGGCAGAACAAAAAGAATTTCGAAAAATGTGGTTGACAAATAACTAACGTCCAAAATTAACTTTGAATTCAAAGAGCGCGGAGGAATTCGCGCTCTTTTGTTTTATAACCCCTGATCCAGTGTGATAAAACGATACCCACGTTTTTTAAGTGACTCCACAATCAACGGCAAAGCGCGACCGGTACTGTATCCACGTCCATTGATATGAAAAATCAGAATCGATCCCGGTTTGGATTTTGAGGTTACCCAATCGGAAAGTTTGTCCGGACTAATGCGTTTATCCGGATCGCCACTTTCGAAGGACC
>JANNSF010000304.1:0-5761 GCA_031402315.1 bacterium
ACATACTTCCAAAGTTTATCCTTTACCCTCCTCAAATGACGTTCACGAACCAACCCTTGCAGCGCCCCGCTCAACGCAGTATTCGCATGTACCCACCCATGGGCCTGCAATTCATGCTTTATTTCACCCATGTTCTTTGGAGCGCCGAAGAAGCCCTCGTCCTTAAGTAAAAGTATCCTGCTTTTTAAAGTACCGGGCTGACGCGACGTCTTCTTCTGCCTTCCTTCACTTTTTTCAGCCTTTTCGATTCGTACCGTTCCGACATCGGAGGTACTTCGCTCCATGGCTAACAAATGCTGCAAAAAGATTTCAAATGCTTTTGTTTTCAAATCGCCATCTGGCATATCTGAAACCGCCGCCAACGCGTTACTTTGGATTTCCTTCATTTTCTCTGGTGTAAGCATACAACCTCCAGATTATATTGTTTAAAGTGAACTTGAACTGAGAAAGGCATGACGTATAACGCTCGGCGGCTACACGACATGGCGCGAAGCGGCCACCGAATAAGTGGTAGATAAACTATCTCTACCACCAAAACACAATCTTCAAAGAGCGCCATGTGCGAACGCGCCAGCGTTCGTGTAAACAAAAACTCTATTTTCAAATGCTTCTGCTGGCGCGGTGAGCGAACGTGTAAGCCGCTTGTTATGCGCATGCCGATTCGCTATTGTAAAAGTGAAAGAATGAAATTTTCAATTGTCGTATTCGTTATTGTTTCAGCCAGGTTATCAACAGTTTTACTGGTAATTTTGTCAAAAGGTCTTAATCTGAGTTGATCAAATAATTTTCCAACCTTTATCTGTTGCAACATGTCATAGAGTGCTGTTCTTAATGCGTCAATTGCGGGTTTGGCTAGTAACAAAAAGATAACCCAATCTCCGGACCCACTATCGCCTTTGATTAAAAACTTCTTTGACTTGACATATGAGATAAAAGAGGAATTTGCTTGTTTAGCTTCATTTAAAAGATCAACATACGTAGAGCTATCTGTATCTCCCGTTAAGCTAAAGTTCAATTTAACTGCATCGATAAGAGCATCAAATTTTATCCTAACTTCCGAATAAAGTAACTTAGCGGAGTCACGTTCAACTTCTGATACTTTTACACTTTGCTTAAATTGTAAGCAATAGTACTCACAGCGATGTTTCTCCTTTAACATAGAACTAATGATTCCCTTAAATTCATCAGAAACCATTAATTTGTCTTGAGAATAAACAGCAGTTGAAATCATGACGGCAATTAAAATCACAACAGCTTTCATGGTTCGTCCTCCTAATTGGATTTTGTGATGAAGCTATATGATAGAAAATAAATTAGAATCAGATCTTTCGTAGATTGATATGGAGATGACATACCGGTGCTAGCTGCCAGTTGTCGTTCTGTTGGTATTCCATGCTTATCTTCATTAGTAAAATCCGTATCGCCAAGTTTTTGTAGCACTTTATATACTTTGTCAATTTTAACTCCACCCCTTAATCTACCTAAGAAATAACCAGCAAGACAATCTGCCTGCAGCTCTTTCTGTTTGCCTTCGAGTGGTGGCAACACAGTCATAGATGTATCTAAATCGTGATCACTTAGCTTTTCTTTGATATCATCCATAATTGCATCGTTTGACATTGCTTCTAAGTATGCACTGATTTTGAACTGAAGGATATGAGCATACTCATGAAAAATAACTGTAGCCATTGCATCATTTCCATACTGATTGTCATTTGCAAGGGCTAGAAACAAATTCTTTCCAAAATAAAGGTGGGCATCGTTCTCAATTGTATTGTCTATTAGTTTTGTGATTACAACTGAATTTAGAGGTCTGTCGTCATAATAAAAACGCGTTGCTCTTAAGTTGAATACTTTGTCGAAAATATTCATTTGAGACAAAACGTACGAATCTATAATGATAAGAGACTCTTGGTCACCCAAGTCTTCTCTCTTGTCAACAATTCCACTTAGCGCTTCCTTGGATGGGCTTGCACATTGAGGAAATATCCTGTTGGGAATCATGACAATCAGGAAAATGAGAAGAGAGGTCTTCATAAGATTGACTTTCACTTGAAGTTAATGTCACTGTACAAGAATCGGCTTGCGCATAACGCTCCGCGCGTACACGCGGCAATGAGCCGCAATGTATCTATAAATGTTTTAACTCTAATCTCTCATCGCGGCTCGGTGTCTGTGAAGCTACACCAGCGGCTGAACGACGCGTATCACGCTGTTATGTCATGTGCCGTTCGGTTTTCACGAACTCTTGCACACATATTGTGCTTGCTTCCATAAAGTTTCAAATGACTCAAGCTGAGCATCAAAAAGATTCTTAGCTTCATGTTTGCGAAGGCAAAAACTGGGCAACTTTTGCACATCTATTCCATAGATCAACAGCTCTGTAATCATCTGGGCATCATCACTTTCGGGATCGATAATTGTCAAGGTTACTGTAGGACATCTATCATACTCTTTAATTTCGATGTTTTTCTTTTCATCTGAAGTCCGAGATGCGTACCATTTCACAAAAGTTTCACGACTGACCTTAATTTGTTCCAATAGTCCCGAATATGTTCTATGCGACTCACTTTCTGCAACATTAGGGTTGGGTTGTCCAGAAGAATCAGTTGGGGACATCATGAGAATCCTGACTTTACAGCCGTTCTGAACTTTGCTAATTAATGTATCCAAACCATAGTGCCTGAGGAAAGTGTGTTGGACTGCATACAATATTATTTCCTTTTTCGCTAAGTTCATCACATCCTTTAATTGGGGCATATAGGATCTATTGACCAACAGTATTGATGCGCTATTTGGGTCATTCAGGTCGCTACCTTTCTTCCTATCTGGATGCCGTAGAATCTGCAGGCTCGCGGACTTTTGTGCCTTTTCTCCAATCTTTGGCGGGTAAAAAGATATCTTGCGACCTTGAATTAAGGCTATAACGTATATCAGGATTACGGCGATTACGCCACTTGAGACAAGTATCAGAATATAAATGGCTATTCCTGAACCTTCTGACAAAAACTTGAACAGTGATTCCATTTTACACCTGCCTGTTGTTAGCGTTTCTATTCATCCGAGTGGCATTTCGCGTGATGCTCCGCGTGCATACGCGGCATCGAGTTACCGAGTGCCTCGCACGGGTCTGATGCTTTGCTCTTATCATTTGGATCGTGGGCTGTTTCTGCGGCCTTTACCCGATGGGTTAATAGTCTTGCTTGGCCAGTTACCACCGCTCTTATTCACATTTACAATATTTTTGCTTCCACTGGTACTTCCGACTTTGTTTGTGCCGGTGCTGCCTGTCTTACCAACATTACTTCCGCGACTTGCCTTATTCATACTTTCTCCTTTAAGTAAAAAACACAAAATATTAACTAACGCTTGCTGTGGCCTCGGCCTACGCATCTCAAATGTTTTAATCGGATTTCATGCCGAGTCTATCCCACGATAAAGAACGGCTGTAAAGATTATTACCAATCTCGCATTCCTCTCTTTAGAAGTCAAGAAAAAACATGCCTTGGTTTTCCGGCTCCGATTCCCGGCTTAGGCAGTACCTTTTGCTATACTATATAGACACATACTCTTCACAAACATAACGTGGTTATTTGTAATTTTTCGAAACCATTCGATTTTTAGGTTACGCTGTGCATTTACAAGGTCTTGTAAGTCTTAAGCGAGTTTTGGCCCTTAAGCTCTTCCGCTTCGTAACCCGACTTCCACGCCGCTTGACTCGGGTAATACGCCCGCATTCTTTAGCTGCCGGCCTTGCCACGTCAAATCGCACTTTCTGCAACTAACCCAACCGGACTCTGTAAATCGATTGCTCGGCTCCGCTTCTCGACTGCAATCCTCGGCAGCTCACTGGCCATGCCGCGCAAGTCACTTGGCTCACTCTGCAACTCGACCGGCAATCCTGCCAACTCAAATGCCGAACCTCGCAACTCGATTGGCAACCCTTGCCAACTCAATTGGCACACCCTGCAACTCGATTGGCAACCCTTGACAACTCAATTGCCGAACTCCGCAACTCGTTGGGCAACCCTTGCCAACTCAATTGGCACACCCCGCAACTCGATTGGCAACCCTTGACAACTCAATTGCCGAACCCCGCAACTCGATTGGCAAGGATGGCAAGTGTATTCCATTTTCACACTGTCATCTATTTCTTGCACGCCTCTTAATCGTCAAAGCCCATATCTCATTATTTTTATTCGTTAGTCGATTTTGGCACAAAACTTGTTCGAGTATTATGCGATGCCGGCAAGGTGCCGGTTCTCTAACGTAAACATAACTTAAAAGGAAATTCAAAATGAACAGAACAGGAAAGATTCGCCGCCGCCCGGACACCATCGCACAAGATCGCGACGTGGTCGCCGCTCTGGAAAAAGTTGACGGATATTCTCCAGGCTTGTCGGAACTTTCACTGGATGCGGTGAAAGTCAAGTTTCAGGAAATGACAACCAAGCAGAACGCGGCCGTGCAGGCTGAGGCCGCCATGCTCACGACCAAAGCCGAAGCGCTTCAAATGGAGGAAGATTTTCACGATCTGATCCTCCGTGTGAAAAAGGCCGTGCTGGCGCAGTTTGGCGAAGACTCCAATGAGGCTCAGGAACTCGGCCTTAAGAAAAAATCAGAATATAAACGCCCCAAGCGGATGGTGCTTGTGACAACCAAAGTAGCTTAAATGCTTATCCCGTAAGTCTCCTTGAAATCAGAGAACCCGCCTATAAGCGGGTTCTTTTTTTATATCGGCCGATTTTTTTTATGATTATCGAGGCTTTTTCTTACCCCGACGTATCTATAAATTTACAATTATTAATCTCTCTATCGCGGCTTCTCAAAGCTGTTTTTCCATTATCAAATGAGGGATGGTTACCTCCAGGAACTCCTTGCCCACGACGGAATAGCCCAGCGCTTCATAAAACCCAACAGCCGTTTTTCGAACATGCATTCGGAGTCTTCTGCAATTCAGCTCCAGGACCAACTTCTCGGCATAGCCCACGAGCGCGCGGCCAATGCCTTTTCCTTGCTGGGTATGCAGCACGGCCATCTGCCGGAGACGGCAGTTTTTGGTATCAGCCCGAACCACTATACAACAACCCAGTATTTTCTCATCTTCAAATGCACCGATCAGCACTTCGTCCTTATCCTTTTCCAGTTCCTCGGGACTAAATGTAAGGCCAAGCGGCTTCCGCAGAATATCCGTTCGCAACTGAATCATTTGCTGATATTCATCGGAGCCATGATCGATGATTTTTAGTATCATACGAGTCGTTTCTTCTAATGGCCGGCATGGACACCCGGATTTCGGGCATGAAATTCTTTAGTTTCCTGTTGGCTTACGACGTGACGATTTTTTTTGTACGGTAAGATAGTCCTTGGTCAATTTCTCTTTCAAGTGCACAAACGCCGATTCCGGTGTATCGGCGAAATGAAAAAGATCTAAGTCCTCCGGACTGATCATGCCATTACGAACCATCGTATCAAAATTGATAAGCTCTTTCCAGTATTCCGTCCCGTAAATCAGAATCGAAAGCGGCTTGCGAATTTTTTCGGTTTGCACCAGCGTCAGCAGTTCAAAGAGTTCATCCAGCGTTCCAAAACCACCCGGGAATACCACAAGCGCTTTGGCGAGATAGGCGAACCAAAATTTGCGCATGAAAAAATAATGAAATTCGAAATTGAGTTCAGGCGAAATATAGGGATTGGGTATTTGTTCAAATGGCAAACTGATATTCAGCCCGATGGTTGGGCCGCCGGCACGCCGGGCGCC
>JANNSF010000305.1:0-5613 GCA_031402315.1 bacterium
GGTTCACGGCGAGGTGGAGGGAGTCAGCGTATTCAGCCGCGATATTACCGAACGAAAAAAGTCCGAGGAGCGAATACGTAATCAGGCCGAGTTGTTGCAAAACGTCAACGACGCCGTACTCGGCGCCGACTTAAGTTTCAAGATTGTCTACTGGAATGAGGGTGCCAAAAAAACATACGGGTGGAGCGCCGAAGAGGCCATGGGGAACATTCCGCGAGATCTTCTTCATACCGATTATTTAGGCAGTTCTTCGGACGAAGTGCGGAAAGCGGTTGACGAAAGAGGCAGTTGGCAAGGTGAAATAATTCACACCACAAAAGACGGACATCGGATAAATATCCATGCCTCCCTGACCACGTCCTACAATGAGAAAGGCGTTGCTTCCGGATACATCTACATCAATCGAGACATAACTGACAGAAAAATAATTGAAAAGCAGATTGCCGAGTCGCTGGAGCGCTGGCAGTCTTTGGCGAGCAACGTTCCGGGATTTTATTTTACGACGGATCGCGACGGAAAAATCGGATATATTAACCGCGCCCCGGAAGGTTTGCGCGTGGAGGACATTATCGGACTCAATGCGGTTGACATGGCTGCTCCGGCGGATCGTGAAAAAGCCGAACAGAATTTGCGCCTGGCGGCGCAAGGTGCAAATTTGACCTATGAGATTAATGCGGTCGACCACCGTGGTGTTGAGGCTCCCTACCTATGTCACGTGAGCCCTTCTTATAGAGAGGGGCAGGTGGTCGGCATTAATTTTATTGTTCAGGACATTTCCGAAATAAAACAAAAAGAGATGGCGCTGCGCCAATCCGAGGATCGGTACCGAATTGTAGCGGAACAAACAAATCAGTTGGTCTATGAATTGGATATTGCCACGTCCCAAATTACGTGGGCCGGCGCCATTTACTCCTTGACGGGTTACACACCGGAGGAATTTAAGGCCACTAATCTTAACGCCTGGGAAGACTTGATTCATCCCGAGGATCGACCGGAGTCCTTGCGTTTATTGGACGTTGCCCTTCGCGAAGGGGCACCGTACCATGTGACTTATCGATTTCGCCGGAAAGATGGTAGCTACTTTACTTCGGAAGATCGCGGAGTATTTTTTCGCGACGAGGGTGGCGTAATCTCAAAGATGTACGGTGCCATGAGCGATGTGACCGAACGAAAGAGGGCGGAGTTTGAATTGCAGGAAAGCGAAGAACGGTTCCGAAATATGTTTGAGAAACACAACGCGGTCATGCTACTCATTGAGCCGGAGACCGGTAATATAGTAGATTCCAACGATGCCGCCGATCATTTTTACGGCTATGATAAAAGAACATTACGCGCGATGAATATCAGTATGATCAATATGCTATCCAATGAACAGGTGATGGAATCGCGAAAAACGGCAGCAACCGGCAAGCAGAATTTTTTTATTTTTCCTCATAAACTTTCATCCGGAGAAATTAGAACGGTTGAAGTTCATTCATCGCCGGTATCTTTTCATGGCAAGAACCTGTTGTTCTCGATTATCCACGACATCACGGAACGCCGACAAGCGGAATTGGCGTTGCAACGAAACGAAACGTACTTGCGCGGTACGCTGGATTCCACAGGCGACGGTTTACTGGCCGTGGATGACGCGCGGAAGGTCATCTATACCAACCGTCGATTTATTGATTTGATGAAAATTCGGCAAGAAGTACTCGACACGCATGATGATAATACACTCATTGCGAATGTTCTTGATCAATTGGTTGATCCCGAGGGATTCTTGTCCAAGGTGGAGGCATTGTACCAATCGGCCGAAACGGATCTGGATATGCTTGAGTTTAAGGACGGTCGAACATTTGAGCGTTTTTCTACGCCTCTTTTACTCAACAAAAAAATTGTAGGCCGAGTCTGGTCTTTCCGTGACATTACGGAACGCAAACGATCGGAAATGGCAATAAAAAACAGTGAACGAACGTACCGGTTGCTGTTTGAGAATAGTTTGGCCGGAGTTTATCGCTCCACCGTGGCGGGCAAAATGATTAGTTGCAACGATTCTTTTGCCAGAATCCTGGGCTATAAGACGGCTCGGGAATTGGAAGGCATGGATGTTCAAGACCTCTATTTTGATCCCGAAGCGCGACAACAGATCATAGCCCACCTAAAGGAGAGCGGAGTTCTTGATTCCTATGAACTATGCTTAAAAAATGCGGCCGGTAATGCTGTATGGGTTTTGGCGGCCACCACAATGATCGAAGCCGGAGTTATGCAAGGCACGATCGTAGACATCACGGAGCGGAGGAAATATGAAGATGCGCTTCGAGAATCCGAGCAGAAGTACTCTCGTGTCGTGGAAAATATAGATGAAGCCCTGATCGTAGACGACTTGGACGGGCGGGTCGTCTATGCGAATGCCGTTTTCATGAAACTCTTTGGCATTTCGGAAGATGAACTTCCCCAAGTGCGCCTCGAAGACTATGTGGCTCCGGAGTGGCGGACGGCTCTGAGAGACCGGCATGATCGAAGGGTAAGGGGCGAAGAAGTGCCGACGGTGTTTGAATATCAAGGTATTCGAAAAGACGGGAGTCGCCTATGGCTTGAGGTCATCGTCGTCAAAGTGATCGATAAGGGAGTGATGGTGGGAACTCAGTCCGCAATACGCGATATCACCGAGCGCAAGCGGACGGAAGAGGCGCTTCTTGCCAACGAACGCCGCTTTCGAGGATTTATCGAACAAAGTTACGACGGTCTCTTTGTAATCAATGCCAAAGGGGAGGTTATTTATGAAAGCCCCGCGAACCGAAAAATTTTGGGTTATACGCCATCCGAGAAGGCGGGACGCATTGTCTACGAATGGGTGCATCCCGATGATATCCAAACCGCAAAAACGACGGTAGAAGAGCTGTTTAAAAATCCAAACCGGGTGCAGTATACGTCGATCCGTGTCAAGACGAAGGCCGGGCATTACGTTTGGATTGAATGCAGTGGCACCAATCTGATTCACGATCCGGCCATCGCCGGCATGGTTATCAATTTTCGCGATATTACAGAACGCCGTCTCTCGGACGAGGCCATTTTTAATAATGAACGCCGATTTCGAATGCTCATTGAAAGCAGTAGCGACGTTGTCGAATTGATCACCGCCGCCGGTAATACGATTTTTGTCAGTCAAGCCGTTGAGTCCGTTCTGGGTTACCAGCCGGAGGAATTCATTGGAAATGCCGTAGCGCACGTTCATCCGGACGACAAGTTAAGAGTAGACAAGATGTTTTTCGACCTGCTTTCCGGACAAAACAGGATAGCCCGCGGTGAACATCGTGTTCTTCATAAAAATGGGCAATACGTGTGGATTGAATACAGCGCCAGAAATTTACTGCATGATCCATCGGTCAATGCGATTGTGCTTAATTATCGTGACACTACATCCAGTAAAGAGGCCGCGGCACTCATCAAAGCGTCCGAGGAAAAGTATCGCTCGATTTTCGAAAACGTTGCCGAAGGTATCGCGCAAATCGGAAAGGACGAGCGTGTCTTGACGGCCAATTCCGCTCTGGCAAAAATGCTTGGTTACACAGAGTCGGAGATACTGTTCAGAAAGAGTTCGGATTTTTTCTCGGACGCGATGGAAAAAACCCTGCTCTTTGAAGAAATTTCCAAGTTTAAATTTCTACAAACGGAAGCCGTTTGGAAAAAGAAGGACGGCGCCAAAATAAACGTTCGATTGCAGTTGAGGCACGTCACGGATGATTCGCACGCTTCCTATCATATCCTCATGACCGCGTTGGATGTCACAACGCAAAAGCAGCTTGAGCAAAATCTCATTCAGGCGCAAAAAGTGGAAGGCATGGGGAGATTGGCCGGAGGCGTGGCGCACGATATCAATAATATGCTCGCCGTTATTCTGCCGACAGCGGAATTGCTAAACTATAACGCCGGTTCCGCCGAGCAGGTAAAATCTTACGCCGATGTTATCTTAGATTCGACGCGTCGCGCGGCGGACATTGTCCGGCAATTGCTCGTCTTTGCACGTCAGGCGCCCGTACGCAAAATGCCGATTAATTTGAACGAGTTAATCACAACCACCCGAAAAATGCTGGATCGTGCGTTGGGGCAAGACGTAATCGTTCAGGTCAACCTGGAAAAAGATATTCCTTTTATCGAAGCCGATATGACACAAATGCAGCAAGTGCTTCTCAATCTTTGTGTCAACGCCAGGGACGCGATGAACGATAAGGGCACTCTGACAATAGTGACCGAGCTGACCGATCTTTCGACGACCAGCGCTTTGCAACATCCGGAAATTTTGCCGGGACTTTACGTTGCAACCGCCGTTCGCGATACGGGAAGCGGAATCGCCGATGATATTTTGCCAAAAATTTTTGAAGCCTTTTTTACAACCAAGGATGTTGGAAAAGGCACCGGGCTTGGGCTAGCCGTCGTGCATAGTATTTTGACGGGGCATGGCGGATTTATAGATGTTCACTCGACCGTGGGAGAAGGAACCGAATTCAAATTCTACCTTCCGATATCGTCCCAGCAACCTATGGAAATTTTCCTGGGTGAAAAACCCTTCGCCACACCGGGAAGCGGCCGCATATTGTTGGTTGACGACGAATCCGAGATTCTGAGGGCGGGGCAGAAAATTTTGGAGCTTTTGGGCTACAAAGTCTTTTCTGCCATCAGTGGAAAAGACGCCATTGCAATTTTGCAAAAGGAGAAGGTGGACGTCGTGGTCATGGATATCAAAATGCCGGAGATGAATGGTATCGAAACGATCCAGCATATGAAAACGATTCGGTCGGATTTTAAGTATATTTACGCGACCGGGTTTGCGGATCAGGTTCAGGTAGAACATATTGAAAACGATCCGCATGCGCGACTTCTTTACAAACCCTATGGCGTTGAGAAAATTTCCGAAATGCTGAAGGAAATGTTAGCCCCTAAATAACATAAGTATTATTTTACCATTCTAACAACGTGTTCGAATCAACTTTTAACGGCTCCCACGAGGCGATTGTTCAAGCGGAAAAATATTTCCGAGAGGCATATCGTTTGCAGACGGCAGGTGACCTCGAAGGTGCTATTCTGAGTTACCACGCCTCCATCGAGAGTTTCCCCACCGCCGAAGCGTATACTTTTTTAGGATGGGCGCATAGTATTAATAATTCACCCTACGAGGCGATCGAGGCATGCAAAACCGCGATTAAGATCGATCCGGACTTTGGTAATCCGTACAACGATATCGGCGCTTATCTGATGGCGATGAATCGCGAGGAAGAAGCCGTGCTTTGGATTGAAAAAGCAAAACAAGCGCGTCGATACGAAGCGCGTCACTATCCCTATTTTAATATGGGCCGCATTTATGAGAAGGCCGGGCGTTGGATGGAGGCGCGGGACGAATTCAGCGCGGCCGTGTCGATCGCGCCCAATTACCATGCCGCAAAGGAAGCTCTGACACGCATTGATACCATGCTCGCGCGGAGGAATTAAATTGAAAGCTTATCAAAGCTATTGGCCAAACGGAGTCTCGCAAAATAATCGCGAAAGCGTGGGTTCCGCGGCGTGGTTTTCAGTAATACTCTTCCTGTTGAGTGTATCACTTTTTTCTCAATCACCCATTAAGATTATTTATCC
>JANNSF010000306.1:0-3611 GCA_031402315.1 bacterium
CCGCCGGCACGCCGGGCGCCTCGATTGGCAGCCTCCATGATACCGGGACCACCGCCGGAGCAGATGACGAAGCGCGATGGAATGTCCAGGCTTTTTCCCCAGTCCGTCAGTAAAAACGCGAGCTTCTCCGCGTCGCGATAGTAGCGCGACATGTCCAGATCGCACTTAGCCTTTTCAAATTCTGCGGTCAATTTTGGTGATGGCTTTTTCGATGTTTTGTATTTTCCTTCGATAGCTTTGTATTTCTTTTTTCCCGCCTCCGGACTCAGAGTTCGCGCCGAGCCATAAAAAACTACCGTATTTCGAATCCCATTTTGCTTAAAACGCGCCAGCGGCTCATGAAATTCGCTCATGATCCTTATGGTACGCGCATCCGTACCGTGAATAAATTCGGCGTTATCATACGCTTTGTAGGGAATTCCTCTTTCGTCGAGATGCGGCAGTTTCTTTTTGTTCATTTTCTTATGCTTTTACAAGTGGACTTATATTGAATCCAAATTATTCATGAGAGGGCAATATAGCAGACATGTGTATATTCTCGCCAAGCCGCCAAGCTCGCAAAGAATCCTTGGTCTGCTTATTCGCGTCTTTGCGCCTTGGCGAGCCGGCTAGTTAAACGCTTCCACTTCCTCTTCAATCGTCTGACGCTGATAAAGCTGCGCATAGTAACCGCCGAGAGCAAGCAATTCGTCATGCGCCCCCCGTTCGATCAGGGCGCCGTCTTCCAATACAAAAATCATGTCCGCCGACTTGACCGTATGCACCCGGTGACTGACTAAGATCGTGGTGCGGTCTTTCATGAGGGTTTTGAGCCCGGTTAGAATGGATTCCTCCGTCTGCGTATCCACGCTGGACAAGGCGTCATCTAAGATAAGGATTTTGGGCTCACGAATAACAGCCCGCGCAATGGCAAGGCGCTGTTTCTGTCCTCCGGAAAGTGTGATGCCGCGTTCCCCAATGATGGTTTCATACTTTTCAGGGAAATCCAAAATATTTCCATGGAGTTGCGCGATATCACCGGACCATCGCATTTTCTCTTCGTCGGCATCAAAACGGCCGAAGAGTATATTATTACGAATGGTATCGGAGAAAAGAAAATTATCCTGCATGACCATGCCGATATTTTGACGCAAAGTATCCAGCGGAATATGACGGATCGTCTTGCTATCGATAAAAATGGTATCCTCCGGCGCTTCGTACAAGCGGGCTATCAAATTAACCAGCAAGCTTTTCCCCGAACCGGTCGCGCCGACAATGCCCACCGTCGTCCCTTGCTTGATGACAAAAGAAATATCCTTGAGTATCGGCTCGCCATTAAAACCGAAATTCAAATGACGGAATTCGATCGAGCCGCGGACGGTATCAATTTTTTCAGCGTTCTTGTCCGTTATCGCCGGAGCGCGATCCAAAATTTCATTGAGGCGCTTCATCGACACCGACCCACGTTGAAAAATATTAATCACCCAGCCGACGGCGACGATGGGCCATATCAGCATGATCAGAAAAAAATTGAACGCGGTAAACTGACCGATCGTCATATCCCCGCTCATGACCTCGCGCCCTCCAAGCCAAAGCAAGGTTGCCACGCTCATGCCGATTGTCAATATCACGCTCGACATCATGATTCCGCGAACCTTGACCGCATCAAGATTGAGCGTCACATAGTCCTCACTTAGTTTCTTAAATTTCAGAATCTCAAGATTTTCCAATACGAATGATTTCACGACCCTGATTCCCGAAAAATTTTCCTGAACCGCAGAACTAATGTCCGAAAGTTTTTCCTGCACCCTTTGGGAGCGGCTCATCATCATGCCGGACAATTGCTGGATCGCAAACGACAGTACGATGAGCGGAAGAAATGCAAAAAGGGTCAATTTGGGGCTTATTGTAACCATCATGGGCAAAATAAAGAAGAACGATACGATCGTATTGGCCGTATACATGATCCCTGGGCCCAAAACCTCACGGACATTGGCCAGATCATTGGTCATGCGGCTCATAATATCGCCGGTTTTGGTATACTGAAAAAAAGACAATTCCATTTTTTGAATGTGGGAGAACGTGTCGCTGCGGAGATCGTATTCGATCTTTCGTGACATGACGATGAGCGTTTGCCGCATCAGATATAAAAAAATCGCGCTCAGGGTCTCTGTTATCAAATAACAGAGGATAAAAGCAGCTACGAGCGTCAGGGCGAATTGGGCTTGCATGACGCTTACCCACTTTTGATAAAACAGGAAGCCGCTCATGTCGGTGCCGGGTGCTATCGAGTCAATCGTTTCCTTAATAATCTGAGGGCCGGCCGATTGAAACAAACTTTTCAAAATGACCAGGACGAAACCGCCGATCAACAGCCCTTTATACTTCGACAAATACGGTTTGAGACGTCGGAACATAAGTTAAAGTTCTTTTTGATATATTTTATTGGTCCGGATATAATCCTCGACCTCCATTGAAACCCAATGGCGGATGGACTTTTCCTGACGAACCTGATCGCGGAGCCATGATGCGGAAATGTCCAATACGGGATAGTCAAGAATCGTGGCGTGATCTAAAAAGCGTTTTTCGGCCTTTTGAATATCCACACCGGGGCGGGGATAGACCAAAAGCTTCGCGATTTCGACAATACGATCGGGACGATGCCATCGGGGGAAATCCAAGAGCGAATCTGCGCCGATGATCAGATACAATTCGGATATTCCAAAATCCGATTTAAATCGTTCAAGCGTATTGACCGTGTAGGAAAGGCCGTCGAGCCGGGCCTCGATATCGCTGACTTCAAAACCGTGTTCGCCCTTGACGGCGAGACGCGTCATTTCAAAGCGATGCGTATATTCCAAAAATTCAGTTTTATGTGGGGGACGTGCCGAGGGTATGAAGATAACTTTTTGGAGTCCGATTTTCTCACGTGCCGACTGCGCGATCAGGGTGTGACCCATGTGAATGGGGTTGAACGTGCCTCCGAAAATACCGAGACGGTTAACTCTTTTCATTCTTGAGCTGAGCCGCTTCTTTGGCTGCTTCTTTTGCCGCTTTCTCTTCTTTGACTTTCAGTTTCTCCAAAAATTCTTTGGCTTCCGCGACCCGCTTGACTTCGCCCGGATATTCTTCGATGAAGCGTGAAAGGAGTAACCGCGCTTTCTGAAACTCGTCCATTTTATAGTTGCACACACCCTTATAAAACTTGGCGTCGGAAACAAAAGGAGAATCGAAAAATTCGATGATGACCTGATCGTAATAGACGATGGCCGCTTCAAATTCACTCAGTTTGCGATAGATCTGAGCGCTTTCGAAATGCTTTTTGGATAGTTTGAGTTTGATATCGGCCGCGTATTTCTTCACCGCGTCGGAATATTCGCTTTTGGGATAGGCATCCTGAAAATTCTGAATAGCCGCAATGGCGTCGTAGGTAAACTTTTGATCCAGCGCGTACTCCGGCGACAATTTATAATAGCAGGTCGCGAGCTCGTACATGCTTTTTTCAACAAGTTCGCTTCGCGGATAACTGGAGATCATACGGTCGTATTCGCCCGTAGCCGTGATGTAGTCCTCCTGAACGAAATAGGACAACGCCAGATAGTACTGCGCGTCGTCCGCGACATCCGAACCAC
>JANNSF010000307.1:0-2353 GCA_031402315.1 bacterium
CCTGCGACCGCCGGCTTACGTATCCTTTTCACGTAATATCCTTGATTGGCAATCCATATTTCTCGGCTTTCCGGTATATGGTAGCACGACCAATGTTCAAACGGCGTGCCACTTCCGAGACATTGCCATCGCAATCGGCAAATGATTTCTTGATTACTTTTTCCTCTACTCTCTCAACGATTTCCTCCATAGTGCCAGATAGGTCAACATAACCTTCTATTCCACCACGAATCTTTTCTATCCCAAGGGTTCTTATGGCTTGAGGCAAATCTTCCAAAGGAATTTCCCTTGACCCTGCAACGACAACCGCACGTTCGATTGAATTTTCAAGTTCACGCACATTTCCGGGCCATTGATAATTCATCAGAGCCTCCAGTGCATCGCGGGAAATCGATTGCAAGAAATCTTTCCCCTCTCGTTTCTTGAATTTTTCCATAAAATGGGCAGCCAGAAGCGGGATATCATCGCTGCGATCCCGAAGAGCCGGCACTGTAATGGGGAATACGCTAAGACGATAATATAGGTCTTCTCGGAAAGCGCCGCTCTTGACGGCCTGTTCCAGATTGCGATTCGTCGCAGAAACAATGCGGACATCAACCCGAATCGTTTCACTCCCGCCAATTCGAGTGAATTCACGTTCCTGAATGACTCGTATGACTTTGGCCTGTGTTGCGGCCGTCATTTCACCGATTTCATCCAAAAAAATCGTACCGCCGTTAGCCTGTTCAAATTTCCCAAGCCGGCGTTCCGTGGCGCCGGTAAAAGCCCCTTTTTCATGGCCAAAAAGCTCGCTTTCCAACAAAGTTTCCGGTAAGGCTGCACAATTTACCGCTACGAACGCTTTTTGGGATCGGAAGGCGTTTCGGTGATGAATCTCTTTTGCAACCAATTCCTTTCCCGTTCCGCTTTCGCCCATGATTAGAACCGTAACGCTGCTACTGGCGATCACTTTGTCAAGCGTTGAATAAATTTCAAGCATCTTGCCGCTACGACCAATAATACTGCCGTAGTCACGAACCGGATACAACTCTGACTTTAACCGTTCCAGTTCCTGCGCCATTGAATGCATAAGCAATGCGTTCCGAACGGAAACTTTCAGTCGATTAGAATCAAAGGGCTTCGTTACAAAATCATAGGCGCCGACCCGCATCGACTCCACGGCTGATTCGATCGTTCCGTGAGCACTCATCATCACAATGGGAATTTGAGGATAGAATTTTCGGATGCGCTCCATCACAGCGATCCCGTCCATTCCCGGAATACGAAGATCCAAGAGCACTACATCCGGCATTTCCTTTTCAATCATGTCAAAACACTCTTTGCCATCCGTCGCATTGTAAATGCGATACTCATCCCTCTCAAGGTAGGCCTGAATCAGGCGCAATATGTTACGATCGTCATCGACAACTAATATCTTCTTCATTTCCGTCAATTCGTTCATAGTGTTTTCAGAATACGATCAAGTACGACATCGTCCATTGTCATTTTAGATTTTAGAACAAAGACATTTGAATAAAACCGCTTCGGAATCCACTCTGGCATGATTTTTACAGCGTCTTTTTCCGTCATGAGTAAAGTATAGTCATCGCGCATCAAAGAGAAAATACTTTTTAAATCTATCTCTGAATACCAGTGATGGTCTCGAAAATGAATATTCGCGATAATCGTGCACTTGTACAAGCGGGCCAATTTTATAATAGTATGGTCCCATGCCTTGGGATGACCCAGCCCCGAAAACACGACTAATTTCTTTTTTTCTAAGATTCTTAGCTCGGCGATTTGTTCTACAACAAATTGCTTTAATTCCATGGCCTGAAAAGAGGCTCTTGTAACCGGCAAATCCTCAGCCCAAGCAATATTGATTTTTTCATGGAGATCGGACTTATGAATAATAAGCGCATTGGCAGTGGCAGATCTGGCTTTGAGGTCCCGCAAACGGCCTATCGGTAGTAGCCAATTTAAAGACGTTCCTTCGTATGCATCCTGGACCAAAATTTCAAATGTTTTGTGGATTTGTCGATATTGAAAACTATCGTCCAATAGAATGAAGTCTAAGTCGCCATTGGATTCTAACAGCTCTATTGCCAAACGTCGGTCCATGCCCGATGAAACTGCAATACCTAGCGAATCGGCAACAAAGGTTTTTGCCAAGAGAAACGCTTCATCACCGGCTGCATAAACATCGCAAAGTATTCTATGGCCATCCGAGACCAGAATTGAGCCGGATGATTTTTTACGATATCCGCTTGAAACGACTCCTACGCGATATCCGTGCGCGACCAATGCGCGTGCCAGAAAATCGGTGGTTGGCGTTTTCCCGGTACCCCCAACAGATAGACTACCTATTCCAATA
>JANNSF010000308.1:0-29890 GCA_031402315.1 bacterium
AAAAAATATAAAATGCCTCGATTATATTCCGGCAGATCAATCGGCGCCGTCGAACGTTCTGAAAATTGCGTGAGAGCAAATCAATTCTGATGAAACTACATCCATAAAAAAACGACGATTAAATAAACAATCACCAAGGCGATAATGCGGTCTTTCTCTTTTTTCTTTGAAACAACTTCCGTCACCACGTTATTGGTTACGGCGTCGGACGCCACTTTTGAAGCCGACTCTTCGTAGATCCTTTGCCCTAACCGAAAAATAGTAAACGAAATCGCCATACCTATGGCGGCTGCACCAAAGCCGGCATTATAACCGTATTCCATCCCCAAGGAGTTCCGTAAATTCGTCGCTGCAATCGGCGCCAAGAACGCGCCCACATTAATGCCCATATAAAAAATGTTATATCCGGCATCTTTTAGCGGACTGTTTTTGTGATAAAGATTGCCCACTAATACAGAAATATTGGCCTTAAAGAGCCCGTTACTCATCGCCACTACAAAAAGGCCCGTATAAAAAACCATTTCAGTCGGTTTGGGAATAGCTAAGATTGCATAACCAATTCCCGTACAAACGGCACCAATCAATATGGTCTTGGTTGAACCCAGATATTTGTCCGCTAGATAGCCTCCAAGCACCGGAGAGAAATACGTCAGCGCCAGAAAGAGACCGTAAATCTGTCCGGTTTTGACGTCCTTCCAGCCGAAATAATTTCCCATATACAACGTGAAAATGGCGAGCATCGTATAAATTCCAAAACGCTCCCACATTTCAGAAAAGAAAAGAACTTTTAGTCCTTTGGGATGACCTTTAAACATGGATGGCCTTTCGCCTAATCGGATTTATAAGAAATAGCAACAACCAGCAGACAAGATGCGTTCAACAAAAATACTTATTCTTTACAAATTTACTAATTGATGTTCCAATGCCGCGGATCGGTTAATTCTCCGGTGCAGGCCGCAATGCCGGCAACGAAGGGTGACACCAGAAAAACTTCCCCGTTCCCACCCATGCGTCCGCTGAAATTGCGGTTACTCGTGGATGCGGTGATGGTGCCCTTTTCAGAAATTCCGGGGCCATTGCCAATACACGAGCCGCAACCGGGCTCTGTGACGACCGCGCCAAAATCTCTAAATAAACTTAGTAACCCCAAGGAATCCGCGTCATCAAATACATTTTGGCTGCTCGGAGTAACCACCATACGAATACGTTCCGTCTTCTTATGACCGCGAATGGCAATCGCAACTTGTTTAAGGTCTTCGAGCGATGCGCCGGTGCATGAGACAATAACGACGTTGTCCACGCGCTGACCGATGACTTTAGTAATGGGCATTCTATTTCTACTGTCGCCGGGCGTCGCCACCGTCACCGGAATGTCGGCAAGATTTATTCTATAAACCGACTCATAAACGGCGTCCGGGTCGGGATGAACCATCATCCGAAGTACTTCCTTTTCATCCATTCCGCGTTTGTCAACCAGGAATTTTCTGACCGGTTCGCAAGGTTCAACTACGCCGGTTGTGGCACTACCCTCCACGGTCATGTTGGTCAGCACGGATAATTCATCCACGGTGAATTTCTCAAGGGCGGATCCTCCGAATTGCATGATGACCGTGTCGCCGGTATCCTGTTTCCATTTCATTTCGCGAAAATACGGATCCCCGATTATGTGAAGTATGATGTCCTTAGGTGTTACCAGCCGTAACGGATCCTCGCCATCGATTATAACACGTACGGTTTTCGGGACCGTCACCGGAATCATGCCGGTACCAAGCCCAAGTGCAATCGCGGTTGAGCCAAGCCCATAGGCAAAACAATTCATCACACCGGCCGTCGGGCTGTGCGAGTCCGTCAGAGCAATAATATCACCGGGCTTCGCATAACTTTCAACCACAAGGCGATGGCAAACCCCCGCGGGTAATTCTCCCCCGGGGCCATGCATGGGTACATTATTAGAATTACAAAATTGAGTAAGTTCCTTAGCAAGTTCCTGTGCCGATTTCAATCGTTTGATTTTTACATCACCCGGCACGCTATCATGGCCGATCAAAACAAAGTGATCGTTGAAGCCGCGTATGGTGGCCTTATTGGATACCGCCTGATTACCAAAAGCCTTTTGATAGAGGCTTTGGACATGGCCACCGGTGTACTCATGCACACCGAGAAAATCGGCATTAACAAAAATTTGTTCGCCCGGCGATACCGAAGTTAATCCTTGTTTTTCCGGACGGTCCAAAACGACGGCCTTCTTTGCCAAGATCTTCTCCGCAATGGTCATGGGTTTCACCAGCCGACCCTTTTCAGTGTAAGGCAGTTTTGCCGAACCGCTTACTATTTTTTTTCCAAACTCCAACAGTCCCCCGCCAAAAAAAACCGCTCTATCAAGCGGCGACAAGGAGTTTTCCATTAAGAGATCCAAATCTATTGATTCACCGGCGAGAAGACGGTGAACGACCGATGTATCGGTCGTAAAATACAACCGGTCAAAGGTCATATTTTCGCGAAATATTCTTTCAAGGCTTTTGGCCACCACTAATTCGATTCCGGCACCACGATGCGCAACTACCGCTACTTCACGCGACGAGCCGCTACCGTAACTCTCTCCGCCTACGACAACCGAAAAATCTCCACGCTGAATATCCCCTTCCTTAATAACGTCGCCTTTTCCAACCAAAAAATGAGGACCCAAGATTTCTTCGGTGTATCCCAACGTGCAGGCGGCGCCATTGATAATCGTATCCGTGCTCACGCCAAAAACAAGCGGCTCGCCCGAATACTCGAACGCACGCCCATCGATCTGATCACGAACCTTTTTAGAATCTTCGGTATAATAAAATATTTTCTTTTTGCCCAATTCAAACTTCTTCATAAAACAACTTACTTTTTCCCTCTAAGGTACTTGTTGTTTTCCTGAATGCCGGCCTGAATATCCCCCCAGGTCATTACTATTTTTGTATTCGGCTTCCATCCCAAGGGATTGCCGTACGCATCCTTTTGGGTAATCACGTTGGGATTATTAGCGGCAATCCCGAACAGCGCAACGCCAACGGCTTCCTTACGGATATCCCAAGCCTGAACAATTTTCTTTTCCTGGCGTTCATAATAAATCTGCATGATGAGGCGAACTTCTTCCGTAATATTATAAGAATTACTCATATAATATCCCGCGTTCAGCTGATCCACCAATGCATTATTACGCACGACTGTCTCTTCTTGAATGCGTTTCTTTTCTTCAAGCTTCGCCTGCGCAATCAGTGTCGAATCTATATTGACGTTTTTATCTTTCTCATACTTAAACACTTTGTCAACCGACGCTTCTTTTTTCTCATAGGTTGTTATACCGTACGCCACAAGCACAATAATAACCAAGCCGGCTATGGAACCGAGCAAAAATACACGACGCTCTTTAAGCGTAAGTCCGGAACGGCTTCCCCAATAACGGGTTTCTTCGAAACCCCAATTTTCCGGTGCATTTCTCCAGGAACTAAAAATCCTGCGCTTTTTGAACCATATCCGATAATCTTCAGGCATGTGGTAGACAAAATCTTTTTTGGCGTCCAGAAGCATCATTTGGCGACGCTCTTTCGCTTCTTCAAGTTCCTCCGGAGTCATGTCCGCACTCTTAACCGACTCTTTATACTCCATTTCAACTTCTTGAAGGAGATTCTTATATTGAGCGATGGCCGCTTTAAATTGTGTATTGTCACAGCCTAAATATTTCTCGAATCCCCAGAGGTCAAGACTGACTTTTTTTGCGCGCCACCATTCGCGTGTGCGCATAAAAAGAGGTGTTTCTGTGAGGTCTTGCTGACTCTCGGACAGATCATCATTTTTGTGAGTATCGTTTTCCATAACACGGCACCTTGAGTTTAGATATGAACTTGAGAAATATAGAAGAAATCGCAATTGATATCAATCAAAATTTCCTCAAGGTAAAGTCTAGCACAAAAAAAGGCCCGCAAGTCATTTGCGGGCCTTTTTCCTAAAAGTCTTTTCGACTATTGCAATAACCCAACCGTAGAAAGGGTTTGAACTTTGATCAAACATTCGGAGTGACTGGATGTCAATTTGAACGCAGGATCAATTTTGTTAAGAATAGCCGCGCAACTGGCAACACTAAAATTAGCACCCGCTTTGAGATACAACGATGCCGCAACGAGCGCAACATCATTTTTGTCAATTCGTGCGTCCAATTTTGACGTATAGTTTGCATTCCTATCCAAAACGACTTTGGCCTTATCTATGGCTAAGACTTCATCCGCTGCCGTTGCCGAGGTGGCGTACAATGCAAATGCCCATCCCGCATACCGGTCCAAGGCACGGTCACGAGCCGGAATATTCGCCAGATTGTCTTTGTCGTCCGTCGTGATTGAAGCAAATGCGGTTGCCGCTGCTGCCGGATTACCTAACAGTAATTCGCAAAAACCAACACCCACTTTTCCTTCTTGGCCCAATTTTCCGTACGCGTCCTTTAGCGCAGTATACTCCGCAGGAGTACTGGCCGCCGAAAACTCGGCATTCAAATTTTCACCTTCCGTCGTCTGAAAGCCTTTGATCTTATCATCTCCGCATGCCGCAACAACCATCGCGATGGTCATCAGGCCCGCTACTACCCATTTTCTGTTAAACATATAAAACTCCTTTTTCGCTTATTTTATTAGAACTTCGTTTAGTGGAATTTCAGTTGCCCTGCACCGTGCAAGGCAACTGAGTTCCAATAGATTATTTAATCAAGAGCATTTTACGTGCTTTAACGAAATTACCGGCCTCTAAGCGATAGAGGTAAACGCCGCTCGCCACCTGCGTACCAAGATTGTTCTTACCATCCCAGTTCACGCCAAACTTACCAACGTTTTTGTTTTCGTTAACCAGCGTACGAACTTCCTGGCCGAGCATGTTGTACACTTTGATCACAACTTTAGCCGCGGCCGGAACTTCATATTTAATCGTCGTAGTCGGATTAAATGGATTCGGATAATTCTGTTCGAGGGCAAATTCTTTCGGTACGTAAACGTGTTCCGGATTATAGAATACACCCAGAATGTTTACGTTTCCTTTCGCGGAAACCGCACCGTTTAAGCCTTCGCCGCCAACATAATTCCACTTGCTATTTTCATAGCTGTAGAGACCGACTTTTGCTTCTTCAAACTCCGCGCCCACTTGTGCACGAACTTGTTCCACAAGATCGCCATACGTTGCTGAGAATACAGCTTCGCCGGCAACCACATTGAGCGCTTCACCGACTTGCAAGAAATTCTCAGGTACATTTTCGATGGCAATACCCTTTGCCGCAACAACATTTCCACTGCCCTTACCGCTGATCGTATAATTGCCAACCACGGTCTTGCTGAGCTTACCTACAACATACAACGGATTCAACTGTTTGCCGACATTATCGGCGGAATCCGTCAGGTTAAACTTCACATCCATCGAACTGGCGGACAGATTATACGTCGCCGAATAATAGTTGCCCGCGGCGGTCAACGTCTGTGCAGCGCCGTTGATCGTCAACGATGCATTTTTGGTTTTCGGTTCATCCGCACCCGCATTGAAGATTATCTTGTTTGCAAGCGGATTTCCAAATACATACAGCTTGAGGATAGGCGCTGTTTTGTCGACAACTGGGGCAGGTCCACCTTCACCCGGAGGAACAATGTAAGATGGATTTACACTCAAACTATCAATCCACCAGCCCTGGCCATTGGCTCCGGCATCGGCAAAAAGATAGAATCGTAAGAAAACAATACTCCCGGCAGGGAATGTAGTGATCATATCAATACTACGAGTTCTAAACAGGGATGTGGTCACATTATTCAAAGCGCCTCCATTGACCCAAGCCGTTGCCCAAGCCGGCGTGTCTCTTGAATTCCAACCGTCCGACAGGTTTTTCCACGTTACAAGATCCGTCGAGCCTTGTACAATGGCATAGTCCCAAAATTCGGCCGTTCCAAAAGCAGCTCCGGCATCCGCGGGCTCCAAAAGGGCTATTTCTTTGAACGTTATTTTTGACGTCGTGGCACTTACATATACCGGCTGCGTCAATTGTGTATAGTAATCCGTTGAATTCGCATACGGATGTACTGTAGTCAAATTACTATCGGCGAAAGGTGCATCCTTTTTCACGCCACTAAACAATGTCGTCGCGCCGCCCGGCGTCGTCGTGATTGACTTGAAACTCAATCCGCCGACTTTTCCTGCTGCGGTCACGGTCCATCCGCTTGTGTCGGAATCGAAACTGTGGAAGAGCTGACGAACGGGATCTTTGAACTTCGTCACGCCAATAATCGATTGCGTGGCCTGATATTTTACGCCACCCTTCCATGCGGAAAGATTGATGGTATCCGAACTTGAAACGAGAACCGTCTGTCTGAAGGTCGCATTACCCGCCGCAGGTGCTGTGACTTTTGTTGTCACATTGAGGCCTGCTACGCCACGGCTCCACAGAGTGTACGTCGCCGAGTCAAATGCTTGAGGATAGCTAACCGTCACCACGAGATCGCCGGCTTTCGGAGGTGCTTCTTGCGTGCCGCTTACAATCGTCGGAGGAAGTGTGGCCGACGCAAGCGCCGGTAAACTGTCAATGCGCACCGACCATGTGCCACGTCCATGGGTGGCCATTACTACTTCTTTTTCGGCGACTCTCATATTCCAAATTGCTACCGCCGGGAAATCTGTGCGTGCGGCCCATGTTCTGCCGCTATCAACCGACTGAATGATACCAATTTCCGTCGCAGCCCAGATTCTTTGAACTTTGGGGAAGTTCAGTTCAATAACACCATAAGTTGCCACATTTGGGTAGCCATTATTGCTGGTTGCACTGGCACCGAAGCCCGAAATATCAGACCACGTAGCACCAAGATTAGTGGATCTAATAATATGGGGTTTGCCGGAGAGCGAAAAACAGGCATAGCCAACGCTGTCCAAACTCGGGCTCGAACCCAAGCCCGAAACATTACCCAAAGTTGCAACCGTGTAGGCAGAAGTCGCTGCAAAATTGAATCCTGCATTCGTTGAAACCGCTATACGATTGCCATTATGATTAGCACCAACCCATATGATATTTGGATTTTTCTTAGAAATTTCGATACGAGGCGCATTCGTAAATCCAACGGCCGTTCCGCTGTTTACCGATGCCGCCCACGTCGTGCCGAAATTATCCGAACGATACGGACCCGTATTCGCCAAAGCGATCAAGAGATCCGGATTTTGTTTGGAACTACCAATGGCCGTAACAAAAGGTCCAAAACCCGACCCATTCGGAAGTCCGGAAGTCACGGTTTCCCAACTGGTGCCGCCATTGGTCGTGCGACGAATGGCATTATAGTAGATTGAACCCATTATGGATAATGGCTTTTTAGCATGCCATACTACATCAAAACCGTCGCCGCCCAATTGATCGGTCCACGCAGCGTCCGCTTCATTGGCTGTCTTGCCGGTCTTCGATAACCATGTTCCATTATCCTGTAGACCGATGATATACTGGCTTTCACCCGGTTTCTTATCAGCACCATAGAGCTGCGTTGTATTGAAACCGTCCATCGTGGTTTCATCAAAAACCCACGTGAGACCGCTTGTTGTCGAGTGGGCAACTCCACCGTCATTGGCAGCAAACATCTTGAACGATTTGGTAGCGTCATTTTGTTTTACTAAAATCAAATTATGTTGATCAGCATGAACAAAAGGCCGCGTGCCGCCATTTCCATCGCTTTGACCTTCAAACCAATTGGTCATTTGTTTGGTTTCACGAAAGAAGGTTGGAACGGGATTATACGCCAAAGTAACATTACTTGTCGGTATAGCATCGTTTGTATCTAATGAAGTACCGAAAGACGTAATACCTGCAGCGCTCAACAGAGGTGTCATAACAAATAGTGATTTATAGCGATTGCCGCCCTGAACCGCCATATTGGCATCCGGCGTCGTGCTATAAACAACATTGTTTGCAGACGTATATTCTCTGGAGACACCGCCGGTAGGTGCGGATTTAAGATTCCATTCGCCATCATTATCCTGGTCGCGAAATGCCACCGAAATCTGCTGACCGGTGGAAAGATTCCAAGCCTGGAAAGGAACTTTTACGAAGGCTTTTGGTCCGCCGCCGGCCGTTCCATCGCCATATTGATAGGCAAAATTGGCTGCGCCAATATTGACGTAGCGATATCCTAATTGTGAAAGTCCAGGTCCAAAGAGGAAACGGATATCCATCGTATCTTCCAACGCTGTGATACCGGATGTGACACCCCAGAAACCTTTTCCGGTATTACCACCACCACTTAGGTAGGGCTGGCCGAAATTCACAAATCCAAAGTAAGAGGTATTTGAAGTCGTGGCTGCCGCATCGATGGCGACACCTCCGCCAAGTTGCATGTCCACAGACCAAATATTCACGCCACCTACAAAAAACTTATTGGGATTATAAGGATTGACCTGAATCACATTATCATACCATCCCTGACCATTATGATAGTCCGGAGCCGCTCCCGAAATTTCATCCAAACGAGTCCAGCTCGTGCCCGCGTTGCCCGACTTATAAAGGACGGAACCCTCTATACTTGCATATAGAATATTCGTATCTGTGGGTGCAATCGCAAGTTCAAAACGAGATCCTTGTCCAAGTCCGGAATTGATGTCAGTCCATGTGTTTCCTGCATCCACAGATTTGAATGCACCAAAGCCATTGAGACCGGCGTACATCGTATTCCAGTTTGATGGATTTGCAATAATATGCTGTGTGTTACCGCCATGCAAATCATCAATTGTCGCCCATGTCGTTCCACCGTCCGTCGATTTAAAAAGTCCGGTCGTCGTAGCCGCAAGTACTATATTGGCATTGGTCGGATGCGCAATCATGCGATTGATATTCTTGAACTCCGCATTACCGGCCGTAAAAGCCAATTGCGTCCAGTTGGCACCGCTGTTCGTGGATTTGAAAACACCATTACCATTGATACCATCCAAATTACCAAAGCCACCTTCACCGGTACCGGCGTACATAACTGTATCGACTTTCACCAGTGCAGTGATGGCCATATTCGCCATCGTCGGCGTCAAATTAGTCCAGAGTGCGCCGGAATTGGTCGTCTTCCAGATACCGCCACCCACGCTACCTGCATACCACGTTGCGCCGGTAGCGTCTTTTGCAATATCAATAACGAGCGCACGCGAGCGTCCGGATAGGTTACCCGGGCCACGCTCTACCCAATTGAGTGTATCGCCCTTTGCCTTACTCAGACGATTGCCCCAGACTCCGGCTTTTTTCATTTCATCGATAAGGTAATTCGGCTCATAGCGAGGCTTAAGTTCGCCATCTTCCGTTTTTAACTCTAACAACGCTTTCGCAAACATATCCGGCTGGTCCGGACGAAGTTTTCCTTCTTTTTCACTCCGGATATTTGCGTCCGGCCGATTTGAAGCGGCAAAGAAGATGCAAACGGCGGCAACAACTGCCAGCGCCATCGAACCTCCATACCATAGCTTTCTTTTCATAAGGCTTACCTTTCTTTAGTGTTAGTTAGACTTCCTTACGTACATATGATGAATTAATTAATACCAATGGATGCTTTTTCATTATTATTGTTGATCGACGCCGGAATTTAATTTCCTTAAATCTGTTTTCTGTCCGTTGGCGACATTATAAACATAACCGTGCGAACCCATATCGTCCTTCTTGATCATACCGGGGACTATATTGATTTGAATTTTTTCAGACGAAATCCAATTAACCGTTGCGTTGGCGTAACTTTGTTCAAACACGGGCTTGCTCTCTTTATTCGAATAAACAAAAAAACTAATCGCGTTCTCCGGTTTTTCGGCCGTCGGTGTGTTGCTGTAAACACATAAAACAAACTCCCCACCATCGCTTGGTAGAAACTGCGTTTGTTTTGAACTGGCGTTAGGAAATTTTTTCGCGAACAAGGCCTGATAACTTTCTGCTTTTATATTCTCCGTATTAGATACGGATGAATCTTTATCGGATGATTTCTGCGCATTAGAACTGCACGCGCCGAGTGCTAAAGACAACGTTACTACCAAGATTAAACTTCTCGAACGAATCAATGCGTTTACAACCTACGTTTTGACCAAAAAAAGATAAGACATTCAGAATTGCTTCAAAGAAAAGATATGTATCCCAAAGGACACGCCTTCAATATTAAGATATAGGGTTTTAAAGTCAAGTTTTTTGTTGCAGACCACCTGTTTTTTTAGTTGAGTCGTTTTCTGTGAACTCCGGATGGCTTTTTCGCGTCTATTTTTTCAGCCAGACTTTTTCGAAACGCTTCATGGCGCTGGCGTGAAGCTGGAAATCCATCACGTTATCGCGGAATGGCACCACACTGACCGCATGCGCGATGTCGACCCAGGGCATGTCGCGATTGAAAAGGTCGCACGCTTTTTTATAGATATTGCTGCGTTCCACCGGATCGGCGGTTTCTTTTCCCTGCTGGATCAACTTGTGCATTTCATCGCTTTTGTAAAACGACACGTTGGTCGAACTCTTTTGCAGAGCAACCTCTTTGTCCAACAGCGGGTAAAAGAAGAAATGCGGATCGGGCGCGTCGCCTACCCAACCTGACAACGTGATTTCATGTTCTCCACGGCCGCGTCGTTGCAATAGTTCTTTCCATGGCAGAACAACATAATCGGTTTGAATTCCTATCAGCGCGAGATCTGCAATGATCATCTCGGCCGCCAGCTTCGGATTTGGGAGATATTCACGTACCAATGGAAGGCCCCAAAATTTACATTTGAATCCATTTGGAAATCCGGCCTCCGCCAGCAACTTTTTCGCACGCGCCGGATCATAAGGAATCGGGCGGATTTCATTATTATATCCCAAGAGACTGGGTGGAATCGGATTCTTTGCAGGACGGCCCATCTGGCCAAACACCGCTTTGACCAAACTCTCCCGATTAATCGCAAGATTGATGGCCTCCCGAACTTTCAGATTATCAAAAGGTTTTTTTGTCATGTTCATACCAATGTACGACACATTGATACCGGGCTGTTTCAAAGTCTTGATACCCGGCGTCGTCTCGATCTCGGCCATATCCTTTTGGTCGGGATCGGCCATCATGGTGATACGTCCTTCTTTTAGTGCCAGCCAACGTTCTTTGACATTCGGAATCGGCATGAATATAGCGGAATCCAAATAGGGACGACCTTTCCAATAATTTTCAAATGCTGCGAGTCTAACCGTACCGGTTGTTGAATCCCAGCTGACAAACTTAAATGGGCCGGCGCCGACCGGATTCCTCGACCAAGATTCGCCCGCTTTTTTAAATGCGGTGGGACTAATGACCGACATAAATTGGAGCGACATAATATTCAAAAAGGTCGCGTCGGGCTGGTAAAGTTCAAATTCAACTACCGAGTCATTGACGGCACGTATTTCTTTCAGGATTTGAGCAATGTTGAGACTTTTGTACATGACGCCGGAACCGCCCTTTGCGTCATCCAACTTTTTTTGAATTTCTATACTAAAGAGGACCGCCTCGGAATTGATAGGGGTACCGTCATGAAACGTGGCGCCGGAACGCAGATTAAACGTATATGTTTTGGCATCCGGAGAAATTTTCCATGAATTGGCCAGACCCGGATCAATCGCCACCTGACCGGCGCGTTGTCCGACAAGACCCTCAAAGAGATTTCCTGCAATCACCGAGGATTCGGTCTCTTCGATATATGCCGGATCCAGTGTAATGGGCGAACCGTTTTTACCATAGATTAGGGTGCCGCCGGATTGCGGATGAACCTCTTCAACGATATCGTTCGATTCTGCTTTTTTTCGGCAGCCACCCAAAAAAATCCCCATCGCTACGATCCATACGCTCATTCGAATCATTATGCACTCCTTCGTGGTGAATTGTCCTTCAACAAAAACAAACCCTAATCTCTGATCATTATAACGATCTTGGCTTAGTTGTTTAACCAAACTTGGTGAAATTTCCGGGCATAGCTTCCATACGGCTGAAAATTCATAACAAAACTTTGCATGGGAATCACGACCTGCGAATGAGCAATCGTAAACCAAGGCAAGTCGCGATTAAATATCCGACAAGCGTCCTTATAGATTTGAGCCCGCGAGAAGGCATCGGCAACAATTTTGCCTTTCATCAATAGTTGATGCATTTCTTCGCCGCGGTAGAACGCAATGTTATTGGATGGTACTTGATCGGCAACCGTTTTATCGAGCAACGGGAAAAAGAAATTGTCCGGATCCGGTATATCCGCGACCCAGCCCATCATGCCAAGATCATGATCGCCGCGGTACATATGCTCAAGATACTCACGCCATTCCGCGGTTTTTATTTCGCAGGTGATGCCGACCAATTCCAGATCAGCCTGGATCAGCAGGGCTGCCTTTGCGCCGTCGGGCATGTACTCGCGTGCAATCGGAAGTTGCCATAACGTCGTCTTAAATCCTTTTGGAAAGCCCGCATCGGCAAGAAGTTTTTTGGATTGGGCCGGATCGTACGGTGTGGGACGGATTTCGTCATTGTACCCCATCAGCATGGGCGGAATGGGGTTTTTGGCTGAGCGGCCAAATTCGCCATACACTTCTTTTACGAGTTTGTCGCGATTGATCGCGTAGGTAATCGCCTGCCGAACGCGAATATCCTGAAAAGGTTTTTTATTCATATTCATCGCAAGGTATGCGATATTGACGCCGGGCTGTTTGAAGAGTTTTATGTTCTCATTGGACGTGAGATCTGCCATTCTTTCCTTCGGCGGTGATTCGATCATTTGATATTCGCCGGACAGCAATTTATTCAACCGGAGATCCGATTTGCCGATCGCCTTAAAAATGAGTTTATCCAGATACGGGCGTCCGTCCCAATAATCCAGATTGGCCTCCAAAACTAATTCGTCGGGAGTACTCCATGAAACAAATCGGAATGCGCCGGTGCCGACCGGATTTTTTTCAAAATCCGGACCGTATTTTTGCATAGCCGCCGGACTCACGATCGCCAAAAAATCCATGCTGATCAGGTATAAAAACGTGGAATTGGCCTCGCGTAATTCGAATTGAACCGTGGAATCATTGACCGCACGAATGTCTTTGATGACGTCGCCCATTGAAAAATTTTTCCAATATTCAAATTTATCGCCCTTTTGATAAAATGCGTGGCTTGCGTTGCGTTGACGGTTAAACGTAAAAAGAACGGCTTCGGCATTGAAGGGTGAGCCGTCATGGAACTTCACATCGTTTCTCAGGTGAAACGTATATGTTTTTGCGTCGGAGGAAATATCCCACGTTTTCGCCAAAGCCGGTGCAAGACCGGTTGTGCCCAGCTTAACCTGGACGAGGGCATCGAATATATTATCGCAGGGAATCGTGGATTCCGTTTCCGCGGTCAGCGCCGGATCAAGCGTCACGGGCGGTCCATTTTTTGCGTAAATGAGCGTGCCGCCGATTTTGGGTTTGAGTTCCGTCACGCTGTCGGAGGATTTTTTCCGACACGATACGACGAGTAAACAAACTGCCATAAGAATGCGAATCGTCATAAAATTTCCTTCAAAAAAATCTTTTCAGGCTCGTAATCAAATGGACTCCTAATCATTCTACGCGCTGATCAATTGCAGTTCGAAAGGCGCCAACTGATGCGCCGTTTCAAGTTTTATGCGGGCGTATTCCAGCACTTCCTGATTTTCCAGCGATTGTCCTTTGAGACCGTCGGCCGCAATCACATACTTATTCGTCGCCAGCGCATCCTTGATAAACGCCATCGAGCCAGATGTTTCCGATAAAATGCTGCTCAGTGTGATAAAATAAAACAGTCGGTACAAATTTACTTTATCCATGGCAAACACTTCGTCGCGCGGCGCATTGAGATAATCCGGAAATTTTTCCGGCGTGATCGTATAGGTTTTTTCGGCCAATTCACCGGTTTCGGGATCGATCAACGGAGTCCCGGATTTATCCTTCTTGATAACTTTGACATCTATCTTGCCGTATTTTCCCGCAAAACATTCCTTTAGAATTCCGTCCAACGGAAGCGGTTCACGCGAAGCCGCGCCGCCCAAATCGGCGCGCAAACGATCCACGAGCTGTCGTACTCCTTGCTCCACGCGCAGTTCGCTCGAACGCAACTTGGTCGAGCAGTAACTGAGCAAGGCTACCGCTTCATCGCTAAGACCCAGCATACGCTGGATATTGGCCGATTCCTCCTGAATCGATTGGTTGACAAAGGACAATAATTGTCCGCGCGTATCCACTTGCTTGCGCAGAGTATTGATATCAATCGTTTCGCGTGCTTCTTTATATTCGTACTGTTCCAGTACACGCTGCGCGTCAATATTTTTAATGCTCCGCAAAAACTCATTTTGCGCCATGCGAATCATCGGCTTTTTCCCTTTGCGGCGAAGCTCGTGCACTTCCACATCCCAGCCGGACGCGATAAATTGTGCGACCAGAATGCTTCGAATTTTTTCGTATTTACCATAATACGCCGACGGAAATTTTCCATCGTTTTCCAATTCATGTTTTGTTTTTTCCTCTTCATCGCTGACGATATCGAGGAACTTGTCGTCCAGAATCTTATACACTTTGCCGCGCATATCCATGCGCGCCGCCGCGAGATCCTCCTCGGTATAGTTCTTTTTTGAATAAACAAAATCCAGCAGGACCCTTTCATCCAACAGGCGTAACGCCTGGGCCAATTCCCTGTTATTAATAACATGGTAGAGAATGACCCACTGTTCATCAAACGAGCGGTCTTTTAATGGTGTCTTTTTTTCTTTCTCCGGAATCACCGCATTCTGTTTATCAAAACCATTGTAGTAAAGCGTCTCGCGACCGGCATGCGTCCCGTCGAATTCATACCGCAGTTTGGCAATTTCCTGGAACAGATTGAGACGACGTGTAAAACTGTAGGTCAACGCAAGGCGACCGGCAAGAATCTTGATCAAGGCATCCGGCATGATATCGCCAAGTTCGTGCACTAAAAGCGCCGCCACATAAAACGACATCAGCGCGGAGGCGTGGCGGCGTTCGGACGCACGCTCGATAAACATTTCATGGATGAGCGGAAAGTCGGTTTGATCCGAAAGGTACGAACGAAAAAGATCGTGCACTTTTTCAAAGCCGTCCAGCGACGTTGTATTCATCATCATACGGTTAAAAACAAAGCGCGTCTCAATATCCGGTACGTGCCCACGGTATTGCACCGGCAAATTGCTCAAGACTTTCTCGCTATTGATCGTCTCGATCGAATTTTTTAATTCACGGCAAAACATTTCAATCACGTCGTCCGTGATTTTGATTTTGGAATTAGGAGCCTGAAGCAGCTTACCAAAAGAGTACATGACGTAATGTCTGACCTTGGGCGCGAAATCACGCATGGTATCAATCACTTTTTCAAAGAACTCGCTATTTTTCGTATCGTTCATGATCTTGAAAAGACGGCGTTCGTCAAAATAGTAATAAATCACACCTTCCAGTTTTTCGTAGGCGGTGAGTTCCTTGATAACCGTATATTTTGCGCCGGCCGAAAGGGTTTCACCTTTTTGCTTTTCGACCATTTGAACAGTTTTTTCGGCTTCGCGCAGAAGGAATTCGTCAGCTTTCTTGATTTCGCCTTCGAGCTTGGCGTTGGATCCGAGAGACCGGTTAAAATCATAGAGGTCCGACAAAACGGTTTCCGCATCGCCAACTTCCTTAAGCCGATCGTAAAGAAAATCAATCACGTAGTCTGAGAATTGATACGGTTCCACGGATTCACGAATGATATTCTTAAAGAAGAAGGGATAAATGTCGGAATCCAAATCCAACTTCCCTCCCCAACCGTCGTTGGATTTCTTGTAGCCTGCGACGAATACTTTGTCGGCAAACGTCGAAAACTGATGGAGTAACGTCACCATCGCCCCAATTTCGTTTTTTGTTTTTAGAAATTCGGAATAAAGTTTGACGACCTTCATGAAACGATCCCAGTCGTCATCGGCTTCCAGATACGGCTTAAAAATTTCAAATATTAATCCCATGGTATTGACAAATTCATCAATAAACGCCGGCGGCGATTTCAACGCGATGCTTTTGCCATGAAACCAAAAATCGTCAATTTCCTCCGCCGAAAACCCCTGCATACTCATCACGTCAAATAGTTTCATGTACATGACGCGGTGCGTAATGAAGAGCGAAGGGAGCGACTCGTATTTTTTTATGGAGTTTCCCTTTTCCTCAAGCGTGATCAGAATATTCATCAGCGCCTTCAGGGCCGCCTTGGAATTCTCCGGCGCGATCGTAAGTCGTTTTGTGAGCTCGGCAATGTATTCCTCGTAGGTCGTCTTTACGTCATCTTCGACGCCGACGGTCAAGAGGTGTTTTAGGTCAATCATAGTTGCATTAGTTTGTAACGCGCTTTTGAAATGATAAGATAAGTTCGACCAACTTATTAAACGCGGAATAGAAATGCAATTTTTTAGGCGAGAAATGTATCTCCGTCATTGAAACGGAAAGCTCAAGTTTTTCGATCGGCATTATACCATGCTTCCGCTTTCGTTGGCTTTTTCAGTTTCGCGATTGTACAGCGTATCAATGATGGTCTTAAAATTCATAGTTACGACATTTCGTTTTATTTTGAGACTGGGGGTCATGGTTCCGCTTTCAATTGAAAACGCACTGGGTAAAAAGACGAATTTGCGGACACGTTCATACTTCGCAAATCCGGCCTGATCTTGCGCGTCCTGAATCGCTTTATCAACAAGGTCGTAAATCACTTTGTTAGCAAGCAACTCTTCATCCCCGTCGTAAGGAATATTATTTTCCTTGGCATGGTCGCGCAAGCGCTCAAGCCGCGGAACGATCAGCGCGGATATGAAGTTGCGGTTATCGCCAATGACCAACGCCTGTTCAATGTAAGGTATGGTCACGAGGGCCTGTTCAATAGGCTGAGGCGCGACGTTTTTTCCGCCGGAGGTGACGATAATGTTTTTCTTACGATCGGTAATGACGATTCGCTTTTCGGAATCAAAATGCCCGATATCACCGGTATGAAACCAGCCTTCGGCATCAATGACTTCCTTTGTCGCAGCTTCGTTTTTGTAATAGCCCAACATCACGTTTGGACCGCGTGCCAAAATTTCTCCGTCGGATGCAATTTTGACTTCGATTCTCTCCGCGACAGGACCGACTGTACCAAATTTGATCATCTCCGGGCGATTCACCGTGATCAGCGGCGACGTTTCGGTAAGGCCATAACCTTCGAGAATCATGACCCCCATATATCCAAAGAGTTCCGCAATTTCTTTGGCCAGTGGTGCACCTCCGGAAACCATAATTCGAATCCGGCCACCGAGTCGCGCATGGAGTTTTGAGAAGACCAACTTATTGGCCACGGTGTAAGCAAATCCTTTTTTCTTCGTTTCCCAAGCTTCTTTGCCGACCCCAAGCGCCCACCCAAACAGCTTTCGACGAATTTTTGGGGCGTGCGCGAGACCGTCTTTAATGCGATCGAACATTTTTTCATAGAGCCGTGGGACGGCCACCATCACGGTGGGATTGATCTCGCCCATATTTTTCGGGATACTTTCCATATTTTCTGCGTAGGCAATTTGCGCACCCATCATCACGGCCAGAAAATGGCCGGCCATACGTTCGAACACATGCGCCAGCGGAAGAAAGGACAGCAGCACATCGTTATTATTAATAGGACACACTTTGCTCGCCGCAGTACAGTTAGAAATCAGATTGTCATGCGAAAGCATAACGCCCTTGGGCAAGCCCGTCGTTCCCGAGGTGTAAATAATCGTGGCCAATTCGTTTGGCTTTATTTTCGACATGGTGTCCTTTAAAAAATCCGCCGACTTACCGGAGGACCGGCCCTTGGCCTGAAGTTCGTCCATAGTAACCACGTAGCCGGATTGGTTATCAACGCCTGAAATTAAAACGACGTGCGTCAGCATGGGACAATTATTTTTTACTTCGCTGATTTTTTTCAATTGCTCCGAATCGGAAACGAATACGATTTTGGAGTCCGAATTTTTCAGGATAAACTCCACCTGATTCGATGGAAGCGAAGGATAAATAGGGGTGGTCACGGCGCCTAGTGTAAGTATCGCAAAATCCGCCATCGCCCACTCTTCCTGGGTTGGGCACAAGATCGCGACCTTATCGTTCTTGGTTATTCCCAAGGACGAAAGGCCGAGCGCCATATTGCGAACGATTTCTCCAACCTGATTATAACTCAGCGACCGGTACTTGTCATTGCGCTTGCTCATGTAAAGGGTCTTATCCCCTTCGCGCGCAACACTATTGTGAAACAACTCCGCCAGATTTGAGGGAAATTTGAATTCCATAAATTTTCTCCGTTAATAAAAATTACCGAAAAATTATTTTAAAATAGCCGGATCAAAAACAAAGATGAGTAAGAGGTCAGTCCTAAAAAGTACGATATTTAAAAAAAAATCAAAGTCTTTTCATAATTTTCTTGGAACCACCTCAAGGCATAAAAAAAGGCCGATATCAGATCGGCCTTTTTTTTGAAACCATGTCTAATTTATTCTTAGGCGCTTTTTTTCTCCAAGGCGTTACGGTAAAGAGCGAAGGCCATGATTCCAAAGGCCACCACGCCGATGATATCTCCCATCATACCCATGTGCTCGCCAATGCTTGTATTTAATAAGTCGGACAGTGTGATACTGACCCCTTCCGCCGTCTTCTCCAGTTCGATACTTTTGAGAACCGCAATGACCACTCCCATCAATGCTCCTCCTGCGATCAAGCCGGAGGCGTATAGAATTCCGGGTCCGGTTTCGCCTTCATCAACTTTGGTCTTATTCGCTTTATCGACATACAGTTTGACAAGCCCGCCAATAAAAATCGGTACCGTGGTTGAAAGCGGTAAATACGCCCCGACCGCAAAACCAAGAGAGCGCACGCCGCAAAGCTCTACAACAATCGATATAGCCATTCCGACGAGAACAAATCCCCAGGGCAATTCTTGATTTAACAAACCCTGAATCACCGTCGCCATCAAATTGGCCTGTGGGGCCGGAATCGCGTCCGAGCCAATCACCAAGGTATTGTGCAAAAGTAAAACGGTCGCGCCGATGACAATCGATGAAACGACAACACCGATGATCAGTCCATACTGTTGGTACTTGGGGGTAGCGCCGAGGAGATAGCCTGTTTTCAAATCCTGAGAAGTGGCGCCGGCATTAGCCGCTGCGATACAAACAATCGCGCCGACAACCAGTGCAATCGGTTCATACGCCTTTCCGGTCCATCCCATGGCGATAAACACAAGACAGGTTCCCATCAATGTTGCAATCGTCATGCCCGAGATCGGGTTATTCGAACTGCCGATGATACCGACAATGCGTGATGAAACGGTGACAAATAGAAATCCAAATACCACGATCAGAAGTCCGGAACCTAAATTACCGGGAATACTTGGCAATACGGCAATGATCACGATCATGGCCAAAGCGCCTATCGCCGTGAGGGTGATTGGTAAATCGTCTTCCGTGCGCAGTACTTTAACATTCGCCCCGTTTGATTTGCCGCCTCGTAAATCCGCAATACTATCCCGGAGCGACGAAACCAACATTGGAAAGGTTTTGATCATGGTTATTACGCCGCCGGCCGTAACCGCACCGGCCATAATGTAGCGAACATACGCCGTACGAATTTCACCGGCTCCCATGTCCGAAATCAGTCTGGTCGCCGGTTTGACGATGGACGTAATCGACTGGCCAAAAACTGAAATCAGAGGAATAAACACTAAATACGATAATAGTCCGCCCGCGACAAGAATAGCCGATTGGCGAAACCCAATGACATACCCGACGCCGAGCAATTCCGGCGATATTTCAGCCGGTACGGTTGCGTTAGGATAAACGCTTCCTTTGGCAGTGCCTATCGATGGCGTGTCCTTCCATAGCCCAATAACATTATTGAGTAATTTGTAGACGAAGGCAAAACCCAGACCTGCAAAAACTTTAGAGGCCATCGATCCGCCCTTTTCACCGGCTATCAAAACATCGGCGCAGGCCGTACCCTCAGGGTAAGCAAGATTGCCATGTTCTTTTACGATCAAGGATCGACGGAGCGGGACCATAAATAGTACACCCAGCACTCCGCCCAAAATCGCTAATGTGAATATTTGAAAGTACTGAAAGTAGTCCACGCCTCCGGAAAGAAACAACAGCGCGGGGACGGTGAACACCACTCCGGCCGCAACCGACTCGCCGGCCGAACCAATCGTCTGCACAATATTGTTTTCAAGTATGGTCGATTTTCCAATTTTCTTAAAAATTGAAATGGCCAATACGGCAATCGGAATCGAGGCACTGACCGTCAAACCAACTTTCAGTCCCATGTACACCGTGCTCGCGCCAAAAATAATACCAAATACCGATCCGAGTATGATCGCCTTGGGTGTAAATTCCGGAACCAAATCCGACGCCGATAAATACGGCTTGAATTCCGCTTTTGTCGGTTCCTTTTGTGTTTCTTGAACCATAACTATCCTTTCAACTGTATTTTAAAAAAAATCGTATTCAAAGATTGCAGGTACGAGGCGTCCTGCGAAATGATGCCAAAAATATAAAACCCTAAACGAAAGTCAAAAGAAAAAACTCGTAACCCGCAATTAGGCCACGATCTTTATTCCTCTCTTCTGGATATAGGAATGCCAGAGTATCATCGAAGCGATAGTACGGTAAGGCCTCCACGACTCGGCGACCGCCAACATTTTTTCTCGGCCAATGGAAGAGGGCAATTTTTTAGTTTCCTTCAGACTCTTGACCAACGCCAGATCACCGATCGGGAAAATGTCCATGCGCTGGAGCGCATTTATGAGATAAACATCCGCGGTCCAATCCCCGATTCCCTTGACCTTCTTCAATTGAACCCGCACTTCCTCGTCGGAGGCCACGGCGAGATTTTTGAGATTGAGTTGTCGTTTCTGAATCGTAGCGGCCAGATCTCGTACGTATACGATTTTCTGTCGACTGAAGTAACAGGCTCTCAATGACGCATCCGAGAGTCCCAAAATTTTTGATGGCGTTACGTATCCGACAAGGGCGCGCAGTTTTTTAAACGCGGCATACGCCGATGCCAACGAAACCTGTTGTTCCAGAATAATAAGCACAAGTGTCTGAAATGTCCCGGGCCTTGTCCATCGCGGCGGAAATCCATGTTTTTTGATGATGGAATTTAAATCTTTATCCCGAAGAGCCAGTCGCCTGCAAATCGCGATAAAATTTTTATCGTTAAATTGATTCAATCGATGATTATTCTTTAGACAACATCGGTGCGATCTAATTTATTTTTAGGCGATCGACGTAGCGTTCGATCTCTTGAAAAATTTTTTGAATCAACCGCGCATCGCGATCTTCAAGCGGCGTTCTCCCAAGAATTCGCCTTAGCCCCAACATAAAATCTTCGTTCGTTTTTCGCGGCTTAAATTCTACTTTTTCTAGAACACGCTGAATTCGTCGGTAAATTTGATCGACTTCTTCGCGTTTAGCCAAATCCCAAACGTAGGAAGGATTTCCATCCAGTTTCTTCTGAAACAATTCATACGCAAACGCCATTACAGCGTGCGAGAGATTTAGCGAATTTTGTTCCGGCATGGTCGGTATGGTAGCGATGATCGAGCAAACATGAATATCTTCCGTAGAAAGGCCATTCCTCTCACCGCCAAACACAATGGCCGTTTTTTTTGAAGGTTGGAGTTCCGCAACACGGTCAGCGACAGCCCTTGGAGAAAAAGTCGGAAAATGAGAGTCGCGGCGCCTATTGGTCGTTGCAATAGAAAATTCGCAATCCTCCAAGGCGTCATGAAGTGTGTCAAAAATCACGGCCCCCGAAAGAATTTCTTCTGCATGCACCGCCATCCAGCGGGCTTCCTCGCTTCTAAAATCACATTCCGGACGGACCAGCCGCAACGACGTCATGCCAAAGTTTTTCATAACCCTTGCAACCGATCCCATATTGCCGGGCGTTTGCGTTTCAATCAAAACGACAATAATATTCTTTAAGTCGGGATAGATAAAATTTTCCGAGGGTCGCACAACCAACTAAATTTTTTTCAGATGTTCTTGAATGCGAGCCTCTATGTCAAAAAGAAGCGTTGGCGCTCCGGTCATCTCTACGGTATCCATGGAGTCTCCGGATTTTTCAACCTCTTTGACCATATCGTTTAGCGAAACGACGACCGCCACAATTCGGCGCGTTTCATGCAAGCAAGTATCCACCAACTTTTGATAGCTTTCGACCGAGTCAATTTCGCGCGAAATTTCCGCCCTCGCCGAGATCACCGCGGCCGCGTTTCGAACGTAATGCGAAATCGTCGTGAGCGAACGCACGAGCGCTTCCAGTTGCCCGGCCCGGCGCTGCTGATCGATGAGGTGAATCAGAAGACGATTCTGATCGGTTACATCTTTAGCCACGATCGAAACACCAATGACGTTTTCATTGGCATCGGTAATACGCGAAGCGGTCAGATACGCCGAAATTGTGCGTCCGTCTTTTTTGACCAATTCACTCTCGAGGTTTTTTAAGACGCCTTCTTCAATTACCTGAATGGTAATCGCGCGCATAAAACGTTTGTCTTCAAACGGCGACAGAATATCCGCACTCTTTCCCAAAATATCACTTTGAGAATAGCCGAGCAATTCTTCTGCGCCGCGATTCCAGTACGCGATGGTTTCGGTTTTACCAATTACGAAAATGGCGTCTCCGGCATTTTGTACAATTGACTCAAAAGGAATTTTGTCCATGCGAGAATTTACTAAAATGGATTCGAAGGGCAATAAAAATCATTGCGACTCATTTTAGATCACCGTCGCAACTTTGTTCCGGGTATAACCGTATGTTAATCAGCCGACCCCGCATTTCTTTCATTTGATAAAGGACTTTTATGGGAAACGAATTATTGTCGCGTAAAAAATTTTTGACGCTCACGGTCACCGGTCTTGCTTATTTTGCCACGCCCTCGATCCTGTCGGGTCAGGAAAAGAAAAAAGACCGGGGACCTGCTCTGGCCGGAGAACTCGTCAAAGAATTTGTAGTCGCCGGTCACGGCAATCTCGCCCGCACCCGTGAAATGCTTGAAGAAAAACCTGCTTTACTCAACGCGACGTGGGATTGGGGCGGCGGCGATTTTGAAACGGCGCTTGGAGGCGCCAGTCATATCGGAAGCCGAGAGGTTGCAGAATATCTTATCACGAAAGGCGCCCGTATGGATATTTTTAGCGCGATCATGCTGGGTCAAATCGAAATTGTCAAATCTCTGGTGAATGCCTTTCCGCAGGTACTTCAGTCAAAGGGGCCGCATGGTCTTACGCTCGTCCATCATGCTAAAAAGGGCGGCGATTCCGCAAAGGCGGTACTTGAGTATTTGAATTCAAACGGTTTGACCGAGTAGCCTACCGAAAGATGCTTCTGTAGAATTCGATCGCATCACGCCATGCAAGGTCAGTTGATTCAGGATCGTAGCGCGGCCCTTCATCGCGCATAAAGGCATGCTCCGCCGGATATAATTTAACTCGATGATCGGTTCCTGATTTTTTCAAGCCCGCCGCAATTTTTTCCCGCCCCTCGGCCGGCACATGTGGATCGAGCGAGCCAAAAATCATTAGGAGTTTCCCTTTGATTTCTTTCGCGCGCTCGAGGGAACCGGCGTTATCATCTTTACCCAATTTTCCGCTGTGAATCCCTGTTCCGTAAAAACAGACCGTCGCCAGAATATCCGGTTGCAACGCTGCGCGAAACGCCAAATGCCCGCCGATACAAAATCCTCCAGCGCCTAATTGTCCCGGTTTTACTTTAGGGTGTGATTTGAGGAAATCGATTGTTGCTAGCGCATCCGCGTCGAATTCTCTCACATACGTATTGGCACAACCTTGCATACCGCGATCCCGGCCGGCATCGTCAAAAGGTATCCATGTCCCGGGTGGTTCGACGCGATGATAGATTTCCGGCGCGGCTACGACAAAACCATATCCCGCCAGCCGAATGCAGGCGCGAATCATCGTCGGCGTCAGCTGAAAAATATCGGAGTAAAATAGTATTCCCGGAAATCTTCCTTCCGCGTGCGGCGATGCAACAAAAATTCGCATGGGACTTTGATCGACTGTAGTATCCACATATTCTCTGGCAACTATCACGGTAACCTCCACGTTTAGTCTAATCGCAAATCAAATGTCTCAATGTAAGACGCTGAATGAAAAAGGGAAATATTAAAAGCAAAGACGCTAATTGAGTCGGAAGCTTGGACAAATTATCATTTGCGATCGACTAAACCATTTACTGCCGGATGGCGTCTAACACGTTTAGTATGAATTGGCGCTGACTAATTTTTAGATAGATGACGATTAACTTCTGCATGAAAGGCTCGCTCCATGAATTTCGCATACTTTATTTGTTTGTTGCTTACGCTCGCATCAAGCCATTCCTTGTTTGCCGGTTATTGGCAATCCGACCTTACCCAAAAAATCGACTCCCTAATGCAATGGGTTATCGCGCAAGATATTTTCTCCGGCAATGTCCTTGTTGCACAGGATGGAAAGATAATCTATAAGAAATCTTTTGGATACGCGGACTGGGAAAAGAACAGCGCTCTTAATGACACGACCATGTTTAATATTGGATCGAACGGAAAGGATTTTACACAAACACTCATTTGTCAGCTGATCCAAGAAGGCACGTTGCGCCTTAATGACCCGATCAGTGCTTACTTAACCGGCTTCCCAAAAAAAGTTGGCGACCAAATCACCATCAAACAGCTTTTGACTATGCGCTCCGGAATGGGCGATTACATGCGAAGCCCGAAGTTTGAGTTCGGCAAGTACCGGACGATCAGCGACCTCGTTGCGTTCATACAGAATGAACCGTTATTTTTTGAACCCGGTTCCGATAGATTGTATTCCAATTCCGGCTATGTGGTTCTGGGAGGTATTATTGAAAAAATAACCGGGAAAACTTACGCGGAAAATGTACTGGAGCGAATTCTGAAGCCGCTGGGATTAACTCATTCTATGTTTATTTTTCCCGATACCAAAACGACTTACGCAAAAGCCAGCGGTACGGAAATTACATTGTCGGGGCAAAAGCGAAATGAACGCCGATTTCAATCAACGCCAACTTCAGCCGGCGGTATGTATGCGACGACCACAGACTTAATGGCATTCTATGAAGCCCGCATGTATAAAAATACGCTTCTCAACGATGACCTGAAGCTCAGTCTGTTTTCAAATTACGATCCGAAGCCCAAGAGTGTATGGAAGGATAAACTTGCGGATGAGAATTTTTCAACCGCTTTGGCCGGTGGACTAAACGGATGGAATAGCATTGTTATTCAGATTCCTTACAAACGAATTACGATCATCGTTCTTTCGAACTACGATGATCTTGGTCAGCCTGCAGAACAGGTTGGTCGCTGCATCACTCGTATCGTCCAAGGAAAATCCTACGACCCCCCGACTGCCGCCTTTCCTCAGTTTTCGTACCAATACATTTCAAAAGTGAGTATTCAAGATTTTATCGATAATTTTGATCGTATCCTCAAAGAAAATAACTATGAATTCCGCGGCCCCATGATGCTCAATCAATTTGGATACAACTTGATTCGAGAAAACAAATTGGAATGGGCTGTTGAAATTTTCAAACTCAATGCGAACCGGTTTCCATCAGATCCAAATGTATACGACAGCCTTGGAGAAGCCTATTCGCTAACCGGCAATAAAACCGCCGCGATTGAGAATTATTCAAAGGCGCTTGAATTGACACCGGACGAAAGGGACAAGCGACGCATTAGCACGATTTTGCAGTCTCTAAAGGGCGGCCAGTAGTCGGTACGATAGTCGAGTTGTTCGACTGGTCCAGACAGAAACGCGTGAGAGACTTCGTTCGCTTTTCTGTTGAGTCTTTACAAATCAAAATATTTTGTTACATTTTGGTATGCACTTTATCTCCGATAAAGAGATTGAAAATCAATTGGATTTTGACTCATTAATTCCTGCGATCCGATCCGGGTTTGCTTCTCCGATACAAGTTCCTCAAAGACATCATCATGCTTACACTAGCGGAGAGGTCATTCCTTCAACCCTGCTTCTTATGCCAGCTTGGGAAGACGGAGAATTTTTGGGTATCAAATTAGTTACAGTCTCCCCGCAGAATGGAAAGCTTAAGCTTCCGACAATCCATGGACTCTACGTACTTTTTGATGCCAAAGACGGCCAACCTCTCCTAAGCATGGACGCTCGCTCGCTGACGGCAAAAAGAACGGCCGCAACGTCCGCCGTGGCGGCGCTGTTTTTGTCACGGGAAGATTCCGAAATACTTTTAATGGTCGGCACGGGGACGCTCGCGCGGCAGTTGATTCCGGCTTACGCCTCCATTCGACCTATTAAGAAAGTTCTGATCTGGGGACGTAGTCTTGAGCGTGCGGAATTACTTAGGCGTGAATTCAAGGACCACCCGTTCAGCATTGACATTTGTTCGGATTTGGCACTAGGCGTCGAGACCGCCGATATTATTTCTTGCGCGACCGTAAGTCCTTCACCTTTAATCATGGGCGCATGGTTATGCCCGGGACACCACTTGGACCTCGTTGGCTCGTATCGCAACGATATGCGCGAAAGCGACGACGAGGCCATCGAAAAATCATCCGTATTTGTGGACTCCAAACACACGGCCCCATTTGAATCCGGCGATCTGTCTATTCCAATAAAAACCGGAAAATTGAAGCTGCAGGACATTCAAGCAGACTTGTTTGATTTGTGTAAAAACCTCCATCCGGGACGAAATTCCAAAAAGGAAATAACGCTGTTCAAATCCGTCGGACATGCCCTCGAGGACCTAGTTGCCGCTAAGATGATCTACCAATACTACAAGGAACATCGATGAGTCTCTTTGAAAAAATAAAATCTTCACAAATTCGTCCCGCTAAGGCTTGGACAAAAATTCGAACACTTGATATGCATACGGGAGGAGAACCGGTTCGTGTGATTATAGATGGATTCCCAAAAATTCAGGGAAAAACCATTCTGGAAAAAAGGCGTTACGTCAAGTCCAAGTTTGATAATCTTCGGAAGGCACTTTTATTTGAACCGCGCGGGCATGCGGACATGTACGGAGTTCTGCCTTGCGATCCGGAAAGACCCGATTCCGACTTTGGCGTCCTATTTATTCACAATGAAGGATACAGTACCATGTGCGGCCATGCCACATTGGCTATAGCAAAGCTGGCGGTGGATCAAGCCTGGGTCCCTCGCACGGGAGATCTCACAACCGTTAGAATAGACGCTCCTTGCGGGCTTTTGACCGCGTACGTCACGACAAAAAATGACGAGGTACAATTTGTTGAATTTGAAAATGTTCCGTCCTTTGTGGTCGCTTTGGACGAAACCATTGATGTTCCCGGACTGGGACGAATCCAATACGATCTCGCGTACGGCGGTGCGTTTTATGCGTACGTCGATGTTCGCCAAGAAGCTCTAAATGGGTTAACGTGCAGTTCCAACGACTACCGGGCTTTGATTGAAAAAGGCATGATGATTAAACACGCGGTGATGCGTCAAAAATCAAATGTGGTTCATCCATTTGAATCGGATTTGAGTTTTCTCTATGGCACCATATTCATTGAGCCCTCATCAAAGGTCGGCATCCATTCGAAGAACGTCTGCGTATTCGCGGAAGGTGAAGTCGACCGCTCGCCTACAGGGTCAGGGGTTTCCGGACGCGCTGCAATTCATCACGCTCGCGGTGAACTAAACGTCGGGGAGAAAATTACGATTGAGAGCATCGTAGAATCGACCATGACGGTGTGCGTAAAACAAGACGCATCGTTTGGAAATTTTCCGGCGATCATTCCACTTGTGGGAGGATCGTCTCACTATACCGGTCAGCATGAATTTCTGATCGATCCTTCGGATCCAATGAGTGAAGGATTTATTTTGCGTTAAAATATGGCCCTATATTTTAGGAACTTTAGGACTCGCATCCCGTTATAGGATTCGAAGAATCAGGAATCGGATCGTGAAGCCACTTTGTATTTTTTTTGTATTTTTTCTTTCGCACCCGCTTCGCGCGAATGCCCAAAACGGCCGGGATTCCATGAAGACGGTTTTTCAAGATATCGCCTGGTCGCCCGATGGAAAATATCTCTATTTTTCCGCTATCTATGTTAAAAAGAACTGGTCCGACTTCAGCAAAAGTAAATGGTCCGTGTATCAAATCCGACCCGATGGATCAGATTTGAAAAGACTTTCGACTTCATCGGTATGGGTCTCTGTAAGCCCGGATGGACAGATTATTGCCACCACAAAAACTTCCGCAAAAGAAGGGTCTATTACTTTGCTTTCAAAAACCGGCGAAAATGACCCTGTCTTGTCCAATACCTGGCCCGGAACATCTCCATCCTGGTCCCCCGATGGAAGCGAAATTGTCTATACGTATGACAAAGATAGCTTGCACGAAGTACATATTGCAAAAAAAGACGGCCGCCAATCAAGACGAATTACTTTCAGTAAAGGGAGTAGACCTTATAATCCCTCCTTTTCGAACGATGGAAAACACATTCTTTATCATGACGATCGTGGCGATCGTCGGGATCAAATTTACATTGTACCCGTGAGCGGCGGCACATTCAGAAACATAACGGCGGATACATCACACAATATTTTTCCCGGATGGACCCCCGACGGGCGCATCATCTTTTGCCGGATTCAAAATGAGAAGAAAAGTATTGTTATCACCGATATTGATCGTAAGAATGAATACGTCATTCCAAATGTGACATCGTTTTTCGCGAGGATTTCACCGGATGGTAAAGTACTCGCCTTTATCAACGATCGCGGTATTTTTATTTCAAAGACGAATGGAACGGATATTCAATTCGTTATTGATAAATTGCAACCGCAATAGAGCTCATAATCCCGCGACAAGCACGTGGCTCAGTAGGTTAAAAAAGGGACCCCTAGTGTTTTAGAATTTGGCGCATTGATAGGAAATGCATGTAATAGGCGACGGGGACGACGAATGACGGCAACCAGACAAAAGGGAAATAGGCTACGACCGTATTAGACGGCTCATTCATAAATTGACGAAATGGCAACGGCGCAGAAAGAATTGCCACTACCACGATATTCAAAACCAATAACAAACCCAACACATTCCAGACGATGACGACCTTATCGGAGACTTTCTTCCTTGCCATCAGATACACTATGATTGGCGCCGTCAATCCAACCAGTATGTCAAAATTCCGCCCTTCAAATGTCATTTGAACCGGAATGACATCGGCCATAAATATCATCCACAAAATAATTTCAACTACGATTCGCATGGTTTGGATTCCTATAAAACGACCTCGAGGCCTGATGTCCAGCCATACGCCAACTTTCTTTGATCGCATTAGGAATAGAAGAAGCAATATTGGTGGTACGATGACGATGAATATCCTTGGCGGCACGGACTGAAATTCCAGTAAAAAACCGGAAAAACCCAACGCGCCAGTTATGATAAGCCATAGTACTGGTACGCTGGCTATCTTTAGCATAGTGAGAGATCGCGCGGACTCCACTTCGGTCACCTTCACGGCCCCATTGATACTTCTGATAATGAGGATGAGTAACGCGATGGTCAGAACTCCGAACAAGATCGAACTCATCAAATAGAGTGAACTATCCATAGTCCGATCCTCTATACGGCTGCCCTGTGCTCAAGCAAAGAACGAAATACGGCAAACCCATCGTCATTGCCGAGAACCTTATCGGAACAGCGCTCCGGGTGGGGCATCATTCCCATGACATTGCCCCGATCATTCATGATCCCCGCGATATTATGAAGGGAACCATTCGGGTTGGATTCGTCGGTGATATTCCCGTCTCCATCACAATACCGAAATAGAATCTGACCCTCGCTTTCCAGCATATGGATCGTCTC
>JANNSF010000309.1:0-3897 GCA_031402315.1 bacterium
CGTGCTTGGATTTATGCCCAATCAAGAGTATCGGCAAGCCCAACAGGTTTTGGAAACGGGCGATATTCTGGTATTGTACACCGACGGAATCACCGAAGTTTTCAATTCAGCGGAAGAAATTTTTGGAGAAGAACCGCTCAAGCATATTATTCTGCAAAATCGGGATCTCACCGCCAAAGAAATTGAGAATAAGATTATGGTTGCGGTGCAAAATTTTGCACCCGATCAGGAACAACAAGACGACCTAACGCTTGTAATTATTAAGGTGCAATGAAACGTGATTTTTTTTAGATTCTCAGGGTGGTGATCATAGCATGTTGAAAATCAAGGCATTTATGAATAGTAGAAACAATTCAAGGAAGATAGAATGGCGATAGATGTGAAGGCTCTAAACGAGCGGATTTACAACGAAAGTGTATTTTTAGATTCAATTCTGAAGGAATCCTCCCAGGTGATTGTCGGACAGAAGTATATGCTGGAGAGATTGCTCGTGGCGATTCTTTCAGGCGGGCATGTTTTGCTTGAGGGCGTGCCTGGGTTGGCGAAGACATTAACGATCAAAACTTTGTCGGAGACCATTCATACTAAATTTCAGCGCATACAATTTACACCGGATTTGTTACCGGCCGATATTTTGGGGACGCTGATTTATAATCAGAAGGACGGAAATTTCATCACGCGCCGGGGTCCTATTTTTGCGAATTTGATTCTTGCGGATGAAATCAATCGCTCACCGGCCAAGGTTCAGTCCGCTCTCTTAGAGGCGATGCAGGAACGTCAAGTGACGATCAGCGACACGACCTATAAATTGCCGGAGCCTTTCCTCGTCATGGCTACGCAAAATCCTATTGAACAGGAGGGTACTTATCCATTGCCGGAAGCGCAAGTTGATCGATTTATGCTAAAGCTTCGCGTCGGATACCCTACGCGCGATGAGGAACTTGAGATCATGCGCCGCATGGGGAATACGCGTGAAAAAATAAGTGTCCGGCCGGTTGCCACGCCCGACGATATTCTGCGGGCGCGTCAAACCGTCAATGAAATCTATATGGATGAAAAAGTTGAAAACTATATTGCCGACCTGATTTTTGCGACACGTGATCCTGAAAAATACAATCTTAAAGAGCTGCGCCCACTCATACATTTTGGCGCCTCACCTCGTGCTTCCATCAGCCTTGTGGTTGCATCACGTGCCCATGCGTTTCTCAAACGACGTGGATATGTGATCCCGGATGATGTTCGGGCTATCGCGATGGATGTCTTAAGGCACCGCGTCTTGCTCACGTTCGAAGCGGAGGCAGAAGAACTAACTTCGGAAGATATTATTAATCAGATATTGAATAAGATCGAGGTACCGTAATTCATACCAATAATCCCATGAAAGGGATTCATTATGAGTAATTACTTTGGAATCCAGCTTGCGTACAAAGACGATCTTGCGTTTTTGACATTGGACTACCCGAATGAAAAATTTAACAAACTTTCCTCGGCGGTCATGCGGTCGCTTGATCAAGCCTTGGACGAATTGGCCACGAAGGCCGTAACGGTCAAAGCGTGTGTTCTTCAGAGCGCAAAAGATGGAATCTTTATCGTCGGTGCGGATATTGATGAAATTAGAAATATCACCGACGCTAAAGCGGCGGAACAAGGCGCTCTGCAAGGGCAGGCGATTTTGACGAAAATCGAACAGCTGCCGTTCCCCACAATTTGTTTGATTCACGGCGCCTGTATGGGCGGTGGTACGGAACTCGCACTTGCGTGCACTTATCGATTGGCGACCGACAGTTCGAAAACGAAAATAGGCTTGCCGGAAGTGATGCTTGGAATTATTCCGGGATTTGGAGGTACGCAAAGACTACCCCGTCTTATCGGGTTGCAAAGAGCCTTACCAATCATTTTAACAGGTAGCGCACTCGATTCGAACCGAGCTTACCGCAATGCGCTGGTCGACAAGGTCATTCCCGCAACCTTTGCCGAAAGGTATGCGGAAGAATTTGCTCAGGAAATTTTGGCCGGCAAATCCGCGTTGTATATCCGACGCCGCAAAATCAAAGGTCTGTTTCCAAAATTGCTTGAACTAGTCGGAAAACCACTCATCTATAGTCAGGCCCGCAAAAGCGTTTTGAAGCAAACCAAAGGATTTTATCCTGCCCCGCTTCGAGCCATAGACGCCGTGCGTGAAGGTCTTTCGAAATCGTTGAAAGAGGGATTGAAGATTGAAGCGCGCTATCTCGGCGAAATGCTCTCAACTCCGATTTCAAAAAATTTGATTCGCATATTTTACATGACCGAAGCGATAAAAAAAGGGACCGGAGTTTCGGGTGAATCGAAATCGACAGACCCTCGTTATTCCGGTGTTTTAGGAGCCGGAGTCATGGGCGGTGGAATTGCTTATCTGTTTGCCAATCATGGTATCGAAACACGCATGAAAGATATTAACAACGCGGGTATTGCGTTGGGCTTGTCTTCGTCGCGGATACTGTTTGAAAAGCAACTGAAGCGCAGAAAAATCAACCGCCGCGAATTGGATCGCAAAATGGGTCATATCTCGGGAACGCAAGATTATCAGGGCTTTGGTCGATGCGAACTGGTCGTTGAAGCGATTGTCGAAAACATGGATGTAAAGAAGAAAGTCATTTCAGAGTTAGCCCCCTATCTTAAAGACTCTTGTATTTTGGCGTCCAATACGTCATCTCTTTCCATAACTGAAATGGCGTCCGTGTATAAAAAGCCTGAGAATTTTGTAGGCATGCACTTTTTTAATCCTGTTCACCGGATGCCTCTTGTAGAGATCATACGTGGGAAAAAAACCGGGGACCATGCCGTTGCGATGGTCTACGCGTTGTCAAAAAAACTCGGCAAACAGCCGATTGTCGTCAATGATGGCCCCGGATTTCTTGTTAATCGCCTTTTGATGCCGTACCTCAATGAAGCCGGATTTCTTTTGGATGAGGGCGTATCGGTGGAGACTCTCGATAAAGCAATGCTGGATTTCGGAATGCCCATGGGACCTTGTCTCCTGATTGACGAAGTTGGAGTCGATGTGGCGTATAAAGTGGGAAAAATATTTGAGCAGTCGTTTGCCGGACGAATTCAAGGCTCGACCGCGGTAGAAAAACTATACCATGATAAGCGTCTTGGAAAAAAGGGCGGGCTTGGATTCTATAAACATTCCGGTGAAAAGCGTGAAGTGGATAAGACCATTTATGGGATTATTCAACCGAAAACAAATTCCGGAGTTTCAGTTTCTGAAATGGTGGAACGGATGACGTATTCGATGGTCAATGAAGCCGCCATGTGCCTTGCCGAAGGTATTGCTTTTAAACCTGAGGATGTGGAAATTGGAATGATTTTCGGAACCGGGTTTCCTCCTTTCCGCGGAGGATTGCTCAACTATGCGGACGACGAAGGATTGAAAAAAATTGTGATACGCTTGGAAGAATTTACCAGTCGGTATGGAAAACGTTTTGTCCCATGCGATTTTTTGAAAAATATGGCAAACAGGAACGAAAAGTTTATTAAACCATAAATTCGGATATCTTAATCAAAAGGAGAAAGTATGTTAGGAGACAAATTAGTCGCCGCGGGAGTCATTACTCAGGCGCAATTAGACGAAGCGCTTAAAGAGCAAGCGACAAGTGGTAAAAAGATCGGGGAAGTTTTGGTAGCCAAAGGATTCTGCACAGCGGCCCAGATCGATGCCGCTCTCAAATAGTCAAATAGTAGTCTGACTTTCTGAAGACTTCTTTCGAAAGATGCAACGCGCCGTTCTTCCTGTTTTTGATTTTTGAAAAGCAAATCATAAGGATTTACTGATGGATAAGGATTTGATAGCGATTCAAGAAGCCCGTGACGTTGTTCGTGCGGCCTATCTCGCCCAAAAGGAATTTGCCAAAC
>JANNSF010000310.1:0-10467 GCA_031402315.1 bacterium
CCGGCTTTCACCGCTTGATTATATGGCCCAATCGGAGCCGGAGCCTCTTTAGTCCTGACAAATTCTTTTGACATAATAATCCTGTTTATGAATAATCGCTGGTAAAACTATGGATCGACGAATTTTACACCGGTCGCGATAAAAGTGTAGGCCTTGCTGGACCCTTTGATTTTTTCTATCTCCTCCGCTGATTTTCCAGCGTCTTCCAAATAGTGTCGCGCCTCCGACTCTGAAATCAACTTCTCCGTCATGATCCCTTGTGCGATGACCGTTTTTCCTTCGCAATCCTTAGGCACAAAAAAGCCATAATTTTCAAACGTCACTCGTAGTGCCGATGTACCGTCCTGAAGTTCCATCCAGCAACCTTTTTTCTTACACACCGCATTGACTTTGGCTCTAATGGCAATCGTCTTCCCCGAATTCGTTGCTGGGTTTAACATCACCTGGGAAAGGCCGATCTCCTTTTCACTCACATCTTTTCCAAATTTACCGGATCCTTGCGCGACTAAAATTCCAGCAGCACCGAGAATAATCACACACATTTTCTTAAACATAAACGAATCCTTTACTTCACGGTTGAGAATAAAAAATTATAAATCTTTGAACTTTGCGTCCTGAATATCTTCCGACCGAATGCTTGAAGTGGAGTTTTTTGTCGGTCCACTTTTTGACGAATTTGAATTACCGTAGTTTTTAGCATTCGTCATAAACAATATTTTCTTCACGGCCTTATAAAATACGTAGCCCAGCAGGAACAAGAGCACAATACGCAGCAGACTGAAAAGCATAACAATCCTTTACTAAAATTGTTCTAAGAAACGAACGTCGTTTTCAAAAAATAACCGCAAGTCATTGACATCGTACATCAGCATGGCAATACGATCAACACCCATGCCAAATGCATACCCCGTATAGCGACCGGGTTCATACTTGGCAAATTCAAATAGCCTCGGATGCACCATGCCGGAGCCCATGATCTCGATCCATCCCGAGTTTTTACAGACTCGGCAACCGTGGCCTTTGCAAAATATACAACTCACATCCACTTCCGCGCTGGGCTCGGTGAAAGAAAAAAAGGAAGGTCGAAAGCGGGTCTTAATATCCGATCCAAACAGGCGATGTACGAAGGCCGACAACGTACCTTTGAGATCGGCAAAGGAAGTATTTTCATCCACGACCAATCCTTCAACCTGATTAAAAAAAGGAGAATGCGTTGCATCCGGCGCGTCTTTTCGATACACACGTCCCGGACAAATCATACGAATGGGTGGTATCATTCTTTCCATCGTCCGTGCTTGAACCGGCGACGTATGGGTTCGCAAAACCGCATTTTCATTGATGAAAAATGTATCCTGCATATCCCGCGCGGGATGATCTTTGGGAATATTCACCGCTTCAAAATTGTAACGATCCAACTCTACCTCCGGCCCGTCTTCAATCGTGAATCCCATTTGAAAAAAGATCGTTTTAATCTCGTCCAAAACGAGCGTCAAAGGATGCTGGTGACCAATCCATCTTTCCCGCGGCGGTAAGGTCGGATCATAGTGATCTTCCGGAAGCGTCTCACTCTTTTGAACTTCCTCCTTGAGTGCCGCGAGTTTTTCCTCTACGTATCGTTTTACCTCATTCAATGTCTTTCCAAAAAGAGGCTTCTGTTCTTTTGGCAGATCTTTGAGACTTTCCGTCGCCGCCGTGACCAAGCCTTTACGGCCGAGGAATTTGGTGTAGATTTTTTCGTAGTCGGATTTTGCAATACGCCCGAGACTCAAATCCAGATCAAATTGCGCTTTTATATTTTCAATATCCGTTGTCACGCTTCATCCATTTTGGTTCGTTGTAGTCTGCCGGCCCGTTTTCTGCCGGGGTTGGAATGGTAGGCAAAATTTGAATCGTTTTCAACCAAATTTGACGCAAAAAAGACGGATGCCAAAGCCATAGGACGTTTGTTTTTCAATTTTTTTGTGATAATTATTTTTACATTGAGTTATGCATCTTAAAATAGAAAATCTATCCGTCGACTTTGTAGCCCATGGAGCTACGTTCCACGCACTCCATTCGGTGCGTTTGGAAATTCATTCAGGCGAAACGCTTTGCCTTGTCGGAGAATCCGGAAGCGGCAAAAGTATGATCGCCTTTTCTATCCTGCAATTGATCACGCCACCCGGAAAAATTATCGGCGGAAAAATAATTTTTAATGAAACTGATTTACTAACCCAATCAGAAATGGTTATGCAGTCGATTCGCGGAAAAAAAATCGCCATGATTTTTCAGGAGCCCTCAACGGCATTGAATCCGGTAATCTCATGCGGACGACAAATTTCGGAGGTTTTGGAAGTTCATGGTGGCAAAACGCATCGGGAATCAAAGTCCCTTGTGATAGAATGGCTCTCAAGAGTTGGACTGCCCGATCCCAATAAGATTTACCGTATGTTTCCGCACGAATTATCGGGCGGTATGCGGCAGCGAGTTATGATCGCCATGGCTCTTGCGGCAGAACCTGAATTAGTAATCGCGGACGAACCGACCACCGGGCTTGATGTCACGATTCAAGCGCAAATTTTGGAGCTTCTGAAAAATTTGCAAAAAGAAACCGGATTGAGTTTGCTTTTCATAACGCACAACCTGGGAATTGTTTCCAAAATCGCCGATCGTGTAGCCGTTCTCTATGCTGGAGAAATGGTGGAAGGCGGTCGCGTTGACAAAATCTTAGGATCGCCGTCACACCCTTACACTAAAGCCCTTCTCGAGGCGCTCCCCGATGTAGGATCCAAGCGCCTCTTGGCGATTCCTGGCCAAATTCCGGATAGTTCCAAACTGCCTCCGGGCTGTATTTTTCACCCACGATGCTCCTATGCGGACGATAGGTGCACATTCGAAAAGCCGCCAATTCAGAGTGTGGGCGATAATTATTACGCGTGTAGAAATCCTTTGGATTGATGAACCATCGAATTACAGGCTAATTTTCCGGTCGAGAGCCGTGCCCATGGTTTTCGAGACGTAAGAGAGTACTATTCAGAACTACTTATTGAGTTGTCAAAAAATCGATTTACGCCGTTGTACCACCGCAACTGCTACCGGCACCTGCTGTGCATCCGAAACAGTGCGACGAAAAAAGTATTTCTCGTTTTGAAAGCTGATCGAAATCAAAATTGAAAACGGTCGCCGGCTCGCGTGCCGATATCTGCATATCAAGCATTTGATTAAAATCACAATCGTAGATCTTTCCGTCGTAGCCGACACTGAGCAGTGAGCGGCACATCACAGCCTCTGCCGCGCCCGGATTAAAGGCGTGCACAAGTTTGTTCATATATTCGATGTATTTGTCGTTTCGCTGTAGGTCCTCTTTGAACCGATGGATCGGCATATTGGTAATCGTAAAGAGGTTATTAAAAAGGATGCCGAATTTTTCCCGGAGACTGCGTTTGTAGTCGGCTTCAAGACCGGCTTGTGCGGCCGGAAGGTATGTCCCCACCGGATTGTAAACAAGATTGAGTATCAGTCCCGTATTTTCATGGCCATACCCTTCCTCATTGAGCATCTTCAAAACGGTGAGACTTTTCTGAAATACGCCGCGCCCGCGCTGTTTATCCGTAAAATACTCTTCGTAATAAGGCAAAGAAGAAATCACTTCCACGCGATGTTTGGCGTAAAAAGACGGTAAATATTTTTTTGATTCTTTGGTCACCGGATTTCCGTCCAAAGTCACCGTAAGATTATGCCTTGCCATGACATGCGTTTTGAGTTTTACCGCTTCTTCTACAAGATAGTCAAAGTGAGGATTCAATTCCGGTGCTCCGCCGGTGATGTCAAGATTTTTGATCGATGGATATTTCGCCAAAATTTCAAGACAACGATCTACCGTGGCCAGGCTCATCTGCTCGGTCCGCTTGGGTGACGAATCAACGTGACAATGCCGGCAAGCCTGGTTACACAGCTTGGTAATATTGACCTGCAGCGTTTCAATACGGGTAGCACGAACGTGCAAATCATGCTCGCGCAGAGCCTCATGGAACGAAAATTCACTTTCGGAAGGGGGCGTCATTAGTATCGGTAAGGCTTGCATATTATGCTCCAAGCTCCTCAATGTGATTATCCATCTGTACGGCATGCACAAGCGTAATACCCGCCATCATCGCGGCACTGACATGGACAGCCTCGGTCATTTGATCAGGGCTTGATCCGGTTTCGAGGCAAGCGGTCGTATACGCGTCGATGCAATAGGGGCATTTGGCCGAATGGGCAACCGCCAGAGCGATAAGCGCTTTTTCTCGCTTTGTCAAAGCGCCGTCTTTTCCGACAACTTCATTGTAATAGGCGAAAAATTTATCCATCAGTTCCTTGCGAAACTTTCCGACGTCGCCAAATTTTTTAAGATCTTCACTTTCAAAATAATTCATTCCGTCTCCTAGATATAGATATGGACTAAAAATCAATTGGGACTCTTAGGGAAATTCTTTACGTACTAACGTCCAAGGGGTTTATTTATTCCAAAACAATTCGGAAAATCTCTTAGAGCCTTCCTACTAGAAAGAACGTGGTCATCTGGCCTTTGCCTTTGACTTCGACCGTTCCACGCCGCTCGCAAAGGAAATCGTTTTGGATCAAGTCGTAGGTATCCTGAGATATATGGATGCGGCCCGGGGTGCCGTGCGATTCCATTCGACTTGCAATATTCACGGAGTCGCCCCAAACGTCATAAATAAATTTTTTCTTTCCGATGACGCCGGCAACAGCCGGTCCGCTGTTTATGCCAATTCTGATTTGTAAACCGAGTTGTTTGTTTTCGTTAAAGCGGTCCAATACGTCGATCATATCGAGTCCCATGTTGGCAATTGCGATGGCATGGTCTTCCCGGGCAATAGGCAATCCCGAACCCACCATATAATTGTCACCGATCGTCTTTATTTTTTCAACCTGGTATTTTTCCGCAAGCCGGTCGAACTCGGAGAAAATCTCATTGAGCATAACGACGAGTGCTTGCGGCGCTGTCTTTGCCGACATTTTTGTAAAACCAACAATGTCGGCAAAAAGAATGGAGACCGATGGAAAGCTATCCGCGATGACGGATGTGTCGCGTTTGAGACGGTCGGCAATAGCTTGCGGAAGTATATTCAGGAGCAGACTTTCCGAACGATCCTTTTCGGCTGCCAATTCTTTGGTCCGCCTCTTGACGACAAGTTCCAGGTGCTCCGCACGTGCTCTTAATTGACGAACACGGAAGAAATAATATCCGACGATTATTCCAATCGCCGAAAGAATACTCAAAATCAAAAACCAGAGGGTTTGATAGAAATAAGGCCTTTGCGTGAAATTAAGAATGGCGCCGGCTTCGTTCCAAACACCATCATTATTGCACGCGATTACTCTGAATTGATAGTCACGTGGCGCAAGATTGGTGTAGTAGGCCGTTCGACGGGTTCCCGCATCCTGCCACTCGCGATCAAAACCATCCAGTTTATATTTGAATTTCACTTTCTCCGGCGCGTAGAGACTTAGACCCGCGTATTGTATTTCTAATCGTTCTTTTCCCGGGGCAAGAGAGATCACCGAATCAAGTTTTACGGCCTCATTGTCGACGATGAGTTTTTCGATAAGCACAGGCGGCGCTTCATTGTTGACGAGAATCTTTTCCGGATCGATCATGGCCAGCCCGTCGATGGTAGGGAACCATAGGCGTCCATCTCTTGTTCGATAGCCGGCAGGTTGTATGCCTCCATTACACTCTTCACTGCGCATACCGTCGGAGACGCCATAGGTCGTGCAAGCCACCCTTGCAATTTTTCCGGCGATATAATCGTTCAAATCTTTTTTCGGCACACGAAAAACGCCTTTATTGCAGCTCATCCACAGATTGCCGCGCGCGTCCTCCAGAATCTGAAATACGATGTCATTGACCAGTCCGTCCTTAGTGGTAATGGCACTGAATTTCCCATTTGTCATACGAAGTAACCCTCCGCCATCCGTGCCAATCCAAATATTTTCTTCGGAGTCCTGATAAAAACACCAAATCGCATCGCTTGTCATGCCGATGCTGTCTTTGACGGTGTACGATTTGAATTGACCATTCGTCATTCGATTTAGCCCCGCGCGAGTGCCCGCCCATAAATTGCCCGCACGATCCTCAAAAATGGAAGTGACGCTATTATTCGTAAGCCCCTGAGCCGTTCGATAGGAATTTATTTTTGGTGCTTTATTTTTTTCGCCGGGGATTACATGATTGAGCCCACCACCATTGGTACCAACCCACATGCGACCTTCACGATCTTCGAGAATCGACATGATTGAATTGCTCCCAAGTTCCTTGAGACCCTTATAACTCCGAATTTCAGGTTTTTTTTTCTTCTTGTCCAGTGGATGGTTCCAGACACTAAGCCCGTCCGTACTCGTACCCACCCACATTCGATCCTGGCGATCGTCAAAAAGCGCCCAGATAAAATCGCCCGACAATCCGTTTTTTGATTGCGTGATATTAAACGAGTAGCGACCGGAGTCGAAACGCATTTCGTTCAGTCCTTTTCCATTCGTGCCAATCCACAAGTGATTCAATCGGTCCTGGAATACCGCCCAGATCGAATTACCCGATAATCCATCTTTCGTGGTGAAGGTTGTAAACTTACCATCCTTAAGTCTATTCAGGCCACCGGCATTGATACCAATCCACAAACTTCCTTCGCGATCTTCCGTGATAATTCGAATCTGGTCGCCCGGCAATCCATCCGTGCTGGTGAGTTTTGTGAATCGACCGCGTGTGTATCGGTACAAACCACCGCCGTTGGTACCAAACCACAAATTTTTATCACGATCCTGATAGATTGCCCGAATGGCTTGATCGGCCAGACTGTCCTTTTGGGCGACGAATTTGTTATCAAATTTTCGCGCTAACCCTTTCGACGTACCAATCCAGAAAAATCCCTCCGAATCCTCAAAAAGCGAATAAATGATTTTTGAAGGAAGTCCATTGGATTCCGTGTAGGATTGAAGTTTACCCTCCGACATCTTGAAAAGTCCACTGCGTGCACCAAACCACATCGTGCCATCGCGCGCTTCCAAAATAGATAGTATCGCACTTCCGATCTTATACGTCGTGAATGACGTATCTACTAATCTTGACAATTCATTTCCGGCGCCGATCCACACTTCACCTTGGGAATTTTCAAAAACCGAATATATCCGATTATCCCCGAGTCCGTTTTCCTTCGTATAAAAAGAAAAGTTTCCATTTTCATATTTTGCCAAACCGCCGCCATTTGTGCCAATCCATAGCCCGCCGCCTTTGGCTAATGCCATCGAAAGAACGGTATTGTTTTTCATCGGCGAATTCGACCGGTCAAAAACTGTAAATCGCACTCCGTCAAATCGAACCAGGCCCTCTTGCGTACCGATCCATAAATATCCGTCCGGAGTCTGGCAAATAGCCGACACGGAATTTTGGGGTAATCCGTTTTTAGTAAGCCAGCTTTCCAAAACATATTGGGTAACGGACTTATCCGGATCAAGTGCCCATGAAGACGAGGACCCCAGAAGAAGAACAAGAAATAGTTTTTTCATATCGGAATAACAACCTGTATTGATCTATGTGAATGTAATCCTAAACGCGATGAAAATTCAAACTAAAATTTACGCGCCCGAAGTAGTTCAAAATTGACAGAATACATTTTGGTGGCATTACTTCTTAAACATTTTAAATTCGCTCACGTATAAGTTTATTATTCATTATTGTTATTCACATAGAGTGTTATAAATTATTTATATGTCCTCCCACGAAATATATTTTGAACTGCACGCGAAAATCAGCGCACTTCGCAGAAATCAAAACCGAACGGCGTTTCTGACCGGCACGAGTTATTTCATCGCCCTAGCCTTAACCGTCGTTTTCTTGGCTTCCCTTCTTGAGATGCTTCTTGAAATGGACACCCTTGCCCGTCTTGTTTTGGATGGTTTTATCCTTGTCGTTTTGAGCGCGGCCTTTATTTATGAATCGCTTCGTCCATTTCTCCAATGGCTCGGCCTTGTACGTTCTGCCGATGAAGATCAGCTTGCGCGCCGTATCGGTAGTCATTTCCCGACGATCAAAGACCGCTTGGCCAACGCTATTGAATTACACCATAATAAACCGGAAGGTGCCTCGGAATCCTTGATTCAGGCCGCCTTGATGGCTATCCACGAACATACTAAGGCGCTAAATTTTTCGGGCGCATTGGATTCGACGGACCTGCGTCGCGCGCAAAAAACTTTATTGGGTATCGCGCTTATCACGGGACTATCCTTCACGTTACTTCGTGAAAATCTGACGGAAGCGTTTTCGCGTCTTTGGGATCCCCATCGACTTTCAATCCACACGCTTCCGTTTGAGTGGAAAATTTTGCCCGGAAACGTGACGCTCTTGCAAAGCGATAATCTTCTTTTAGAAATGACGTTAACTCCTAAAGAAAATGCCGTTATCCCCGATCGGCTTTCGCTTTTTTGGCAAATTGAGAACGCCGAAAACTGGACGGAAGAAATTCTGCGACGCGATTCCCTCAATACGTTTCATTTTGAACTAAAAAATATTCGCCAATCACTTCGCTATTATGCTCAGATCAGCTACCGCTCCGCGGGACGAACCCAAAGCGGCCGCTCCGATGAATACGCCGTCACCACTCTCAAACGTCCGGCCGTCAAACGATTGCAAGTAGAGATCACGCCACCTCTCTACTCCAAGATTTCTCCGCGCACGCTTGACGAAAACGTGGGTGATATCACGTCACTTTCGGGAAGCCAAATCAAGATTCAAATCGAAGCCACAAAGCCACTTCGACGCGCGCAGATAGTATTTTCCGACAGTTCTTCCGTTCCGCTGGCTATCGGTAATTTTCAAAAATCAAAGGCCGAGGGAATCTGGATACTACGCCAGTCGCACGGCTACGTTCTTCACCTGACCGATCTTGATGGCATAGAAAGTAAAAATCCAGTCGAATACCAATCCGTCGCCCTTCCAGACGAATTCCCTTTCATTCAAATGCTCTCACCAACCGGAGATGTGGATGTCAATGAATCCATGCTTCTTCGCCTGCTGGCGGACGCTCAGGATGACTATGGATTCACACGCCTCGCGCTTCGTTATCGCCTTGAAAAAACAAAAGGTTTTGTGCCAATTCGCGATGAATTTTCAGCGATCGATTTATCGTTCCTTCTTTCCCCGGCTTCGCAGCAAAGTTTAGTCTATACCTGGGATTTCTCCGCGATGCTCCTCCAACCTGAAGACGTAGTCAGTTTTTATCTGGAAATCGCGGATAACGATGGCGTGCGGGGTTCTAAAATCGCCAAGAGTGAACTTCGGCGTATGCGTTTTCCTTCCATAGAGGAAATTTTTTCTAAGGCGGATGCCTCTCACAAAGAGTCCCTCGAAAAGGCTGAAGACATTGTAAAACAAGCCGAGGAAATGAAAAAAGCCCTGGACGAGATTCACAACGATCTCCTAAAAGACAAAAAACTGGATTGGAAAGAGAAGGAGAAAATAAAAGACCTCACGGAAAAACAGGAAAATATCCAGAAAGCCGTCGAGAATATTAAGAAAAATATTGAAGAAACCGTCCAAAGTCTTATGGAAAACAAATTACTTTCCAAAGAAACGCTTGACAAGTATCAGGAATTGCAAAAGCTGCTTCAGGAGATTAATAATCCCGAGATGCAAAAAATGATGCAGCAACTTAACAACGCCATGAAAAATGCCGCGAATCCGGAGCAGATGAAGAACGCCATGAAAAATTTTAAGATGGATGAGGCGTCCTTTAAGCAGAGTATGGAGCGGACCGTGGAGCTTCTCAAACGAATTAAGATTGAACAAACATTTGATCAGATGAAAAAAATGTCCGAAGACATATCTAAGCGTCAGGATCAGGTCAACGAAAATTCAAAAATATCGAACGATCCTGCGAAGAATCAAAAACTAGCGAACGAACAGAAGCAAATCGAGAAAAGTCTGGAACGCTTGAGTCAGACAGGTGACAACTTGAAAAAGGACATTCAAAAACTCGACAAAAACATGCGTACCGAAAAACTCGACGAAGCCAATAAACAAATGCAAAGCGGAAGCATTCAAAAGTCAATGGATCAGTCGGCGTCTATTATTAAGGAGAATTCGTCGTCAAAGGAATTGCGCGAAGAGCAGAAGAAAGCGTCTGAGGAACTAGACTCCTTGCAGAAAAAAATTCAACAGGCACAAAAGGAATTTCAACAACAGCAGGATCAACAAATTCAAACCGCCATGCGGAAGGCGATTTTTGACCTTATTGAAATTTCAAAAAATCAGGAATCGGCTCTTACTAAGACCAAATCGTTGATCTACGCAAGCCCCAATTTCCGAGAAACAGCGCAAGACCAAGCCGATGTATTCACGACGATGAATGGCGTCACGGAAAATATTATGGAGCTTTCCAACAAAACCTTCTTCATCAATTCGGCGTTGGGTAAAATAATCGGTCAAGC
>JANNSF010000311.1:0-5533 GCA_031402315.1 bacterium
GTCGTTTCATAATCATTCCTCCCTAACGTGATTTAAGAATCCTATGATGATATCCAAATACTGATATCGAGTGAAAAATCGAATTTTATCCGAGATAATGACGCAGAACCTGGCTGCGGGATGCGTGTCGTAAACGACGAATCGCCTTTTCTTTGATCTGACGAACACGTTCACGCGTGAGTTCAAACCGATCTCCTATTTCTTCCAGTGTCATCGGATGTTCGCCCTCGAGACCAAAATAGAGGCGAATCACTTCCGATTCGCGCGCCGTCAGTGTGTCCAGTGCACGCTCGATTTCAATACGAAGCGATTCACTGAGTAAGCCTTGATCGGGCGGGGCTTGCTGGTCATTTTCGATCGTGTCAATGAGCGTGTTGTTCTCCGAATCGTAAATCGGTTCGTCGACCGACAGATGCCGACCGGAAATGCGCATCGTGTTATCCACTTCCGATTCCGTGAGATCAAGCTGCACTGCAATTTCCTCAGAGCTTGGTTCACGTTCAAATTCCTGCGTAAGATCATTAAAAGCTTTTCCGATTTTGCTGAGCGTACCGATTTTGTTTTGTGGAATGCGCACGACGCGCGCCTGTTCCGCCAAAGCCTGCAAAACCGCCTGCCGAACCCACCAAACCGCGTACGAGATGAACTTAAATCCGCGCGTCGGATCAAAACGCTGGGCGGCCTTAATCAGTCCAATATTGCCTTCGTTAATCAGATCGCTCAGCGTGAGGCCCTGATTTTGATATTGTTTTGCGATACTAACGACAAAACGCAGATTAGCTTTAGTCAGTTTGTCGAGCGCAATTTTGTCTCCTTGCTGCGCTTTGGTTGCCAGGGCTATTTCTTCTTCGGAGGAAAGAAGCGGTACCGTGCCAATTTCCTGAAGATACTTGTCAATCAGATCATTATGATTTTCCGAATAATGAGCCATGAAACCCAGCTTTCTCTTATTTCAGTCCGCTAATCGCGAAAAAAATCATCCTTAAAATATCGTCACCGATCAACACGATCTACAATTCCTATGATGGTTGCGTCCGTTGGCGCCTTGCGGTCCAGAGGTATCGGCGCCTCGCCGGATGTAACAAAAAAAACTAATTCATTCGGCTGACCGGCGCCAATCGAATCGGTTGCAACAATCGGCGAACCGGTCGGCTTTAAGTCGGAATTTACCGGCTGAATAATTTGTAGCCGGCAACCTTCCAAACTTGGATGTTTGCGGGTCGCCCAAACGGTCCCAATGACGCGCGCCATATTCATATTATTGAACGTCCATTTTATCAACGATAGCCATTATAACGGCGTCGACGGGCCGATTTTCCGTAGCTTCCGTTTGTCGCGCCGAACTGCCGGTGCAATACAAAACAATTTCACCAACACCCGCGCCGACGGAATCTGCGGCCACCACAAACGTCTCTTTCTCTTTATAGTCCAAGTCTACGCTCCGCACAATCAAAAGTTTGACGCCGGTCAATTTTTGATCCTTACGCGTAGCCCACACATTCCCTACCACTTTTCCTAAAACCATTTCTACATCCTGTTAATTCACAAAAGAAATCTGCTGTTCTTTTAGTTTTTTGGCACGCACAAGCGCCTGTTCCGTTGACAGCATCAAGGTTCGCGCGGTATCGCCATCCGAGCCGTACACGGCAATTCCAATCGTCGCCGTCAGTGGCGCCAGTTCCCCGCCAAAGTCAATTTCCGTATTTTCAATCTTCGTCAGAAGTCGCCGGGCGCATTCCATGGCCGACGTCTGTTTACTTTCTACGAGCAAAATACCAAAGCGGTCATCTTGCAGACGTCCCGCACGATCGATTTGACGAATACCCGATTGAATAATTTCCGCAATTTTTTCCAATATTCGATCACCGGCTACCACACCAAAAGTTTCATAAATATTCTTTACATAATCTACATAAAAAACCAGAAGGCAAAATGTGGTACCAAATCGTTTGGCCCGTTCGACCTCGGCGTCAAGCCGCTTCATAAACGCGGGCTCGTTATCCATTCCGGTTTGGCTATCGTGAGTCTCATGTTCGGTGAGGTGACGAACAAGGTGGGTCCTCGCCAGTGCAAGCCCCGTGGCATGCGCCAGCGTTTCGGCAAATTGCGCTTCATAAATATCCCATGCGTTGGTTTCTTTTGAGGCCAGCACGGCGGCTCCAAAACAGTGGCCTTGATCGCAGATTGGTACGATGAGCGTGGAACGGAATTCACCTTCTCCCGTGACAAAGGATCTTTTTTGATGGAACATCGTTTTTTCCAAAACGTCCCTGGACAAAATTTCCGACTCACGTCCGTCGCCCGCTATCGCCGCCATCTGCAAATGGCCTTCTGCGGATTTCAAGAAAATCTGCATGGTATCAAACGAGAGCGCGCCGGAAAGGGCTTGACGCAATTGCGCCACGATAGCCTCTTCGCCGCGTTTGCGCGTAAGCGCCGCCGAAAATTCGCGAGTCCATTGAAGATAACGGCGCAATTTGTTTTTAATGTACACCCCATCCATACTCTGAACGGATTGTACGATCATGCGCGTCAGGATACGTATTCGATCCACGGTTTTGTCATTGAAATAATTATCTTTGGTGTGATCCACACCCACGACGCCGAGCAATTGTCCCCGACGGTACAAAGGAAAAAGCGCCGCGCTGCGCAGTTGTAAAAGCTGGGTGTAATAAAACGGCGTCCCCTTCAAGGCGATCACCAGCGGTTCGCTCTTCATCGATTGAAAGAGCAGAGCCTCTTCCCCTTTGAAAACATTTTTTTTGGAAAACCCCAAGCACTCGCTGCGAAAACTCTGGAGTATCCATTCGTCTTCCACGGCATTGTATAAATAGAAATAGGCGGAATGGGTCTGGAAATTTGAATGAAGCAACTCCATAAATCCGTCCGCCGCCTGATTGAACATGAGCGACGCTTGCGTGTCGTCCAGAACTTCGATGGCCGATTCCTCGGCGTCGTCCGGAGACGTTGCGTATTTATCGTAATGGCTTTTGGAGGATGATTTACCCGACGCATTTTTTTGTCCATCGATGACAAGGATCCACAGCGCCGCGGCCGCGGCCAGCCCTAAGCCTATCAATAAAATTTCAATCCATGAATTAAAAAAGATCGCATTCAGAAGGACGCCCGCTATAAAAGCGAGAAGCCCAATGGCGATCCAAATCAGTTTCTGGATAAAATTCATCACACGTCCGATTTATTTGGTGCTAAATTAAGCCAGAATCTATGCGAAAGTCAAAGAATAGATTTTAGACGAGGCTCTATTCCTCATACAAATCCGGATAGAGCCGGCGCGCGCAGTCGGGACAGATGCCATGCGTAAAATCCGCGTCGGAATGACTTTCGATATAGGTTTCAAGTTGGTTCCAATACCCTTTGTCATCGCGAATTTTTTTGCAGGACGAACACATCGGAAGAAGACCGGTCAATGTTTTGATGCGCCCCAGTGTATAACGCAATTCGGTGATTAACTTTTCGCGCTCGGACTCATTTAGTTTTCGCTCCGTAATATCTCGAACCACCGTTACGATAAAATAGTCATCTCCCGCGTGAAAATCTGAAACCATAGCCTCGACCGGTATCAAACGCCCGTCTAGATGTTTTATCCTAAATTCATAATTGGATGGGGGATTTTTTCCTTCTGCACGCTCACGACCATAGGTTAGAAGCCGCTCCACATCCTGCGGCGCCGCCAGATCGCGTATGTGAAGCCCCAGCATTTCCGAGGATGAGCCGCGGCCAAAAAGTCGGACGTACGCGGAATTCATATAAAATACCCGTTCGTCTTTTTCAACCAAGACGCCTTCGCGAGCGGTTTCTAATATGTTTTTGAAAAGACGTTCATTTTGTTCTAAGAGTTTTGTCGCATTTTCTTTTTCCACGGTGGCGATTTTCAGTTCCGCCAGATTCCGGCGCAATTCCATTTGATCCTGAACCTGCTCAGCCAGCGCCTGAAGGGCCTGGACCTGCTGTGGCGTGAGTTTTCGGGGCGTTCTATCCAACACACAGAGAGTTCCGAGCGCCAATCCATCGTAAGAGAATACAGGCACACCGGCGTAAAAACGCACATGCGGCTCCTGGATCACAAATGGATTTTTGGAGAAACGCGCGTCGGCCAACAAATCTTCCACGATGATCATTTCCGCTTCAAGAATAGTCCTCGCGCAAAATGAAATTTCACGCGGCAAGACCGGCATACTAAGGCCCGCGATCGATTTGGTGAATTGCCGATCGGAGTCAATAAAATTGATCATGGCCACCGGCGTCTCGCAAATAAACGATGCGAGATACGTCAGATTATCAAAATGTTTTTCCGGATCCGTATCTAGAATACGATACTCGGTCAGGCGTTTTACGCGCAAGGACTCGTCGGTCTTCATCGTCGTATTTTAAAATCCTTTTGGATGTTTTTTGTGAAAATCTGTGGCTTCCTGGTATTGCCTTGCAAAACCGAGCAATCGCCCTTCGTCAAAAAGCCTTCCCATAAACGTGATGCTGGTCGGTAATCCGTCGTTGTCAAATCCATTGGGCAATACGACGCAAGGATGCCCGGTCAGATTGGTCAATAGCAAATTATCACCCTCAAAGGACGGTGCAATATAGATATCCACATCCTTCATTAGTTTGCCCATATCTTCAATAAGTAAACTCCTGACGCGATTGGCTTGAATGTATTCTACGGCTGGAATAAACCGCGACGTACGAAAAACATTCGGCCATGCGTTCTTGATTTGCCGTACGAGAAGAGAATCTCGGCCGCTTCGCGTGAGATCGTCAAACGCCGCGCCGGCTTCCGCCGCGAGAATGATTGCCAGGTCATTCGTCGCATGCGTTGGTAATTCGATCGGTGTGAGGATTGCGCCAAGTTTACGAAGCGTCTCCAAGGTTGCTTCGTTAGACGCTTTGTGAGTCGAGTCTTTATCGAAATCGCTTTTTAGATATCCGATTTTTAGTCCGGCTATTTTTACGTTTGGCTCGTAGTTAAACGCCGCTTCTAGGACGGCGTGATCCAGTCCATCGGTGCCAAAGATTGAATTGAAAACGATGGCGCAATCTTCCGCCGATCGTGCGATCGGTCCGATTTTGTCCATACTCCACGAAAGCGCCATCGCGCCATGACGACTCACGCGGCCAAACGTCGGACGTAAACCGGTCACGCCGCAGACCGTCGAAGGTGAGACAATAGAGCCCCACGTTTCCGTCCCAATAGCAAACGGTAAGAGTCCGGCCGAGACCGACGAGGCAGAACCCGCCGACGAGCCACTGGAGCCGCGTTCGAGGTTCCATGGATTCCGTGTTTTTCCACCGTACCAAACATCGCCCCATGCCAATTCGCCCAGGGTGAGCTTGGCAACAAGGACGGCGCCCGCTTCTTCAAGTTTTTTAACAACCGTCGCGTCCTCATCTATAACTTGATCTTTATACGCCACCGATCCCCAGGTCGTTTTATAACCGATAGTGGACAAAAGGTCTTTTACACCGTAGGGAATTCCGTGTAGCGGTCCGCGATACTTTCCCTTTGCAATTTCTTCAT
>JANNSF010000312.1:0-46724 GCA_031402315.1 bacterium
GATTTTGGGCGTTTTCCATATTCTGAAGGAAATCATGTGTTTCGTATGAATGAACGAGACCGGCAGAAACGAACGCCGTTTTATAACAGCTTTTCAGGCGGTTACCAGCAAACCGATGGAAGTATTTCCACTCTATAAGGCGATTATCGTCTGGCCAAAAATAGTTTTCTATTTCAATTTACTATTCAAAATCATCAGGAGCGTCGGGCCTATGGACAAATCGATCAAATGACTGTGACTCAGACAAAACTTGGTTTTACAAAACGCATTGGATCAAGAGCTGTATGGTCCGGATTTGCGGGTGTTCCCACTCTGACGGGCCATAGCGACCATGCCGGTGCTTTAGTTGGATCAGCGCTGAAGTTATATTTGCCTTTGCCGGTGGCTGTTGAAGCGGAATATATTTACAACCATTATGGTCATGGCGCCGCTTTTCACGAACGGAAATTGGGGTTGTCTTTTTTCCATCGCAGGACGGAATGGCAAGCGGGATATCACTGGATGAATACACTGCAAGGGCAATCACTGAACGGCGTATTTTTGATCTTGAGATACAACTTCTAAGTATTGATTTTTGTTTTACTCAATATCCCATAATCGTGGTATGGCTTATTACCTCTGTTGTCTATAAATTGATTTATGATAAAAGTAGCTCTGATCGAAGATACGGCGGAAATCCGTGAAGGTATTGAGAATTTTCTGAATCAACAAAAGGACATGGCCTGCCTTTTTGCAGCCGATTCGGTTGAGCGTTTTCTCAAAGAAATCAAAAGTACTCCGGATGTTCTGCTGCTCGATATCACATTACCCGGGATGTCCGGTCTGTCGGGAATTCCGCACCTCAAGGAGAAATTTCCAAGACTTGAAATCATCATGATTACCATTCATGATGACCCCAATCGTATATTTGAGGCATTGTGTCAGGGTGCTACAGGATACCTATTAAAAAACACACCCTTCCTCGACATCAAAAAGTCCATCGAGGAAATTCATCGTGGCGGATCCCCCATGTCGCCGCAAATTGCCCGGAAAGTGATTCACCATTTCCAAAATATTCGCCCCGCCAAAAGTGAATCCCCCCTTTCGCCCAAAGAAAAGGAGATCGTAACAGGACTTGTCGATGGTTTGAGCTACAAGATGATTGCCGATCGGTTGGAAATTACGATCGAAACGGTTCGCACACACATCAAAAACATCTATCAGAAGTTGCAAGTTCACTCCAAAGCGGAGGTTATTACAAAATCTCTTCGTGGGGAAATTTAAATAATTCTAAAGCGCGGTCATTTCACCTTCGCTCAATGCTCGGTTGAGTGAATTGTCTCCTTGAATTGAATTCAAATGTTGTACCGACGCTACATGACGGTGTAATTTATTTTGTGATTGAATGTATTTCGCAAGATAACTCCGTCTAATTCCAAATGTGATTTCGCAACCGCCTCAGATTGAATGCCCACAAAGGGCTGGGCAATCCATAAGTTTTCTTTAAACCTTTTGGAGACATCGAAATATTGGTTCCCCGATATACTTACCTTTGATATTTAGATCCGGCATAAACGGCGTTGATACTCGAAATATTAAGTATTCCTGGTAAACTAACATTAAATCCTTCAAAAGGATTATCAATCGGATGGGAGTAAATAAATCCGATTCCGAAACCGGAGATATCAAACGAAGTCCATTTCGCAAACAGTAGGTTCTCGTTTTTATTTTTACCAGTGTAGAACCATGCGTTCTGAATCAGCGCAAATTGATTCTTGTCATGCTTTTCGGTCAGGCGCTCTTTCACTGAAAAACGAGCCCCAAAATCATGCTGTGTATTATCAAAGAGCGGCTGCCCAGTCCAAAATAGAACCGAGGCATCAATATTTTCAGATAACCCAACTTTGAATCCGACTTCAAATAATTGTGCTGCGTTAATTGTGGCACTCGAATCCGTTGAGTAATCGGGAATATCAGGCCCGGAAGATGTTCCGCCAGTTATTGCAACGGTTCCGGTTCCAAGCGTCTCTGCCGTCTGCAGTTCTGCAATACTGATGCCCGTGCAAGAAATGGTTTTCATTGCAAGGGAATGAGAAATGTCTTCCCTACACTTTTTTCAATTTCCAATTCCCTCTTCGAAATACGATAAGTCCGACAATAGCCAAAACGGTTTCCGCGATGGTAATCGCCATGAATACGCCGCGTTCCTCATATCCAAAAGCCGTCGAGAGCGCGTACGCCAATGGGATTTGGAATAGCCAATAACAGAAAAAATTAATAATTGTCGGCGTGAGTGTATCCCCGGCGCCATTAAAGGCTTGTACGATCACCATCCCGTATCCGTAAAAAACATATCCGTACGAAATCCATCGAAGCGCCTCGACCGCTATTCGAATGACTTCCGGTTCGGTCGAGAAAAACGAAATGAGGTACTCCGCGAACGAGATAAAGAAAAACCCAAGACAACCTAAGAAGATCGCGTTAGATAGTCCGGCGGTCCAAACGGATTTTTCCGCACGTTCTGGTTTACCGGCCCCCAGATTTTGTCCCACAAGGGTTGCAGCTGCATTGGCCATTCCCCACGACGGCAATATGGCAACGACGACAATTCGAATGGCAATGGTATACCCGGCAATAGCCGCACTTCCAAATACCGCGACAATGCGGATCATACCCACGTACCCCGCCATTGCAATAATAAATTGAAAAATTCCACCGGCGGAAATTTTCACAAGATTCCAAAGGATATCCGACTTCCAATGCAAGTCGCGCCAGAAAATGGAAATACGACCACGTGCTTTTCCAAGAAAGCCCAGATTATAGAATTGAAACAACACCCCACAGCCACGCCCAATGGTCGTTGCGACAGCGGCGCCCGTAACACCCAATTCGGGAAAGGGCCCAAGCCCACGTATAAAACAGGGACAGAGAATGATATTTATTGCATTGGATAGCCAAAGAACACGCATGGCAATCGCGGCATCTCCTGCACCACGGAAAATAGCGTTATTAATAAAAAGATACATGATCACAAAATTACCCGCGAGCATCAAACGGGTATAGGTTGAGCCGGTTTCGATGATCGAAGTGGAGGCACCCATCAATCTCAATAGATCCGGTGCAAAAAATATCCCGGCAAAACAAATCGGTAGAGACGCCAAAAAACAAAGAATGATGGCCTGGGATGCACAAGACCGGGCACCATCAAGGTCTTTTTCACCGACACGCCGCGCCACTATCGCCGTTGTACCCATGCTAATGCCGATTCCTACAGCAAAGACGATCGTGAGGAGTGATTCCGTAAGTCCGACCGTGGCGACCGCATCGGAGCCTAACTTGGCAACAAAAAATACATCTACAATGCCAAAAAGCGATTCCATCATCATTTCCAGTACCATTGGCACGGATAGCAAAAAAATTGCACGGCGCAAACTGCCTTCCGTAAAATCCTGCTCACTACCCGCCACAGCTTCTTTAATATCTCGCCCTATTTTTTGAAGCAGTGTTTTGGGGGAAAGGGATGATTCCAATTCAATCCTTTAAGTTCTACTCAATTTCATTCTGAGCCAGCTTCGTGCGGGCCTCAAATATATTTGTTCTTTCGGATTTATGACTTCTTCGTGTCTTGGTGAAAGCTTTTTTAAAATACACTATTCGATCTTAATTTTTAATATTTCTTTTTGAATCTGAAATTCATGGTCGGCCTCTGTGGTTGTGATGAAGACCTGACCGGCCGTCGTGAGGCATTCTAATAAATGGTATTGGCGGGATTCGTCTAATTCCGAAAACACATCGTCTAAAAGTAGTATAGGCGAAGCCTCGATCCTATCCCGGATAAATTCAAATTCTGCCAATTTGAGAGCCAGCATCAGTGTTTTGATTTGACCCATGGAACCCGCATCCCTCATGGGATGTTCGTTGAGTAAAAAAACGACATCGTCCTTGTGTGGACCGTAAAGCGAAGACTGACGTTGAATTTCGCGCGCCCGGTTTTTACGTATTGTTTCAAGAAGTGACTTTTCAATTTCATTCTTTTCAAATTCAAACGAAGCGCGGTAATTCAGCAAAATTTTTTCATCGGACGAACTGATGTCCGAATATTTTTGCGATACGCTCGGACCGAAAACATCTACGAACTCCAGCCTTGTTTCGACAATACGCGCACCAAGTGTTGCCAACTTACGATCCCAAACTTCCAAATGCTCCGGCGATACCGATAGTTCGGATAGCAGCGCATTGCGCTGGCGAACGGCCGTCCGGTAATCCTGAAGATCGAATAAATACGATGGATGACTTTGGGATAGCGCCATATCCAACCAGCGCCTGCGAATACTGCCGGAGCCGGTAATAATTTCGGAATCCTGAGGAGAAGAAGAAACCGACGGATATTTTCCAATCCACTCCGAAAACCGGTCAAGACGCTTTCGATTGACCAAAAGCGATTTGCCGTCTGTTCGGTGGGCGACCATTCGTATAAGATCCTTTTCGTTCGTGCTTTTGAAAAAGTCCCCTTCAATATCAAAATATTCCTGATCCCATCGGATGGCGACGATCTCATCGTTTGTTTTAAAACTTTTTGTCAGACAGAGAAAGTAGACCGCTTCGAGAATAGACGTTTTTCCTCCGCCATTCGGGCCGTGAATGAAATTTATGTGAGAAGAAAAAGTGTACTCTTTTTCAATGTAATTTCGAAAATCGCGGAGCTTAAGGCGACGACATTCCAATCCGGGATCCGCGAAGCCGAATTAATCGTTCAGACGAACCGGCATGACAAGCATCATCTGGTTTTCGTGTTCTATTTGATGCGAAGGCGTTATGATACCGGCGGTCGTCGAGCCTTTGAAGGAAATAAAGACTTCCTGCGTATCAATATTATTGAGTGCGCCAAACAGCAAGTGCGCGTTGTAACCGATTTGCATTGCGTCGCCGTCAAATTCACAAGGAACCTTTTCGGAACCCTTATTGCCGCCATCCACGTCCTCCGCGGACAACGTCGTCTCTTTTCCAAGCGCCATACGAATCTGATGCGTGATGGGGTTTGCAAAGATGGAAACGCGTTGGATCGCTTCGCTCAGCATCTTGGCATCGGCGGTAAATTTCTTATTATTGTCGGACGGAATGACGCGCTCATAATCGGGATAATTTTCATCAAGAATCCGGCTGTACAATTGTGTATCACCCATATCAAAACGAATATGGTTCGCACCGATATTGATCGTCGTCACATCTTTAGTATCTTTGGCTACTTCATTCAGTGCCTTAGTGGGCACGATGACTTTGGTTGATTCCTTAAGAGTGGATTCAAATTTAGTACAAATCACTTTCGCCAGTCGATGTCCGTCGGTGGCCACTGTTTTAAATTCTTTAGCCGAGAGTTCAAACAGGACACCCGTCAGCGCCGGACGTAATTGATCCGATGAACAGGCGAATGAAGTTTTGACGATCATGCGCGCGAGCTGCTTGGCGTCAATCTTAACGGCGCCTTTTTCATCGATAACGGGAAGCGCGGGATAGTCATCATCCGATTCTCCTGAAAGGCGATAGTCGCCTTTGTCGCATGTCACGAGGAGTTTAAATTGTGCATCGGCAGAAATTTCAAGTGGAATATTCGGAAGCTTCTTGATCAGATCATTGAATTGCTTGGAGGGCACGGTAATGCTTCCCGATTGTTTGATATCGACTTGAATTTTCGTCGTGATGGAGACGTCGAGATCGGTCGCCGTAAGGTGCAGAAAACCGTCCTGCGCGCGAAACATTACATTACTCAAAACAGGAAGTGTTGACTTCGAAGGCACCACGCTGATCACGCGGGACAGGGCTTTATTCATTTCGGCTTGAGATACAATAAACTTCATCGCACAACTCCTCTTAACGGAAAATTAAATAATCGATATATACTATTTGTAAAAAACTGCTTGCTCAAGGAAGCACTATAACGCCAACGGACATCGCGAAAAGACGCTTTGAGAATAGAATTTTTAGAAGATAATTTCAAGGGAAAAAACACCCTGAATTCGGCGAATAGAATTTCGCCACGATGTTACAGATCGCAAAGCTAAATAAGCAATCTCCGGAACAAAATAGGCCTGATCTTCGGGCGTTTGAAACCGGAATGACGATCATGACGCCTCGCATTAAAATCTGTTGTATCCAAAATCTCGATGAAGCGCGTCTCGCGATTGCAGGCGGCGCTTCGGCGATTGGTCTTGTTGGAAAAATGCCTAGCGGCCCGGGTCCGATTACCGACGCGGAAATTTATTCAATTGCCCAAAATATTCCGCCGCACATTGCTACTTTTCTTTTGACATCGGAAATATCCGGTCGTAAAATTGCCGAACATCATGCTCGTACCCAGACAACCACCATTCAAATTGTGGATGATATTCCCGATGAAGATTATGATAAAATTCGATTCGCCATTCCAGAAATCAAATTGGTTCAAGTCATTCATGTAATCGGCGAAGTGTCGGTTGAGGAGGCGATTCGCAAAGCGAATTACGTGGATATGATACTACTCGACTCCGGTAATCCGAATCTCGCAGTCAAGGAACTTGGTGGTACAGGGCGCGTGCATAATTGGCAGATCAGTCGAAAAATAGTTGAGGCTGTAAAAAAACCCGTTTTCCTTGCCGGCGGACTTAATTCCGAGAACGCCCGTGCCGCAATAGACACCGTCAATCCGTACGGTTTACGATCACATCAGCATTCCAACAGGCGCGAGAATTTCCGGATTGGCCTTAGGATTGGTCAGATCAATCGCCTCAAGAAGCGTCGCATTTCGCATCAGTCGGAAGGAACTTAGAAGTCCGGCATGGTCGGAAAGTGGCTGGCTTGGATCGTTTAGCACAACTTGTGAACCGGTTAATTCCAACGCCGAACGGTTCGAGTTAGAAACGAGTGAAAAAATGTAGTCAATACGTTCGTCACAGGCTCCCGATGTGTCCGCAAAGGACCGGCTTGGAAAATAAGTGTATCCACTGTTGTGTGGAGCCATGTGGCGAAAAGTATCCGGCTCCGCTCCCTCAAATCGGTGCTTGATCCAGGAAGCCAAATCGTAGTATTCCGCAGAATCCGGATCAAAATTGAAGTCCCCGGCCAAAATGATAGGGTAGTGCCGCCCCGCCATTTCAAGAGCTGCTTTCAATTCATGAGTTTGTGTCAGTCTTCGTTGTTGGTCATCGGACGTATATCCGGAGCCTAAATGCGTGTTGAGAATGTTTATTTTTCCCGACGGAGTTTCGATTTGGTGTATCCGAATCCCTTTGTTTGAGAAGAATTCAAACCAGCGCGTATAAGTCGAAAAACTAGTCAGCTTCTCCTGCAATATCGGATACTTGGAAAGGAACAGTAACCCATTGCCGACGCGGCCCCTGATCCCTTGTCTGTTGGGAGAATAACTGGAAAACGGATAGCCCAGCTTGTCTTGCAATTCCTTTGCCACGTCATCACACCAGACTTCCTGAAGCGCTACAAAATCAGCATTCAGCTCACGTATTGCATCAATCATCCGGGAGGTTCGTTCGGTGATTCCAGGCGAGATATGCCAAGGGCCGACTTTCAATCCCCAGGTGTTGAAGGTCAATACGGACAATGATGTACTCTGAAACATGCTTTTTTCCTTGGTGAAATCTACTCTATAGGTTAAAGGTCTGCTGTTAGCCAGAAATTAACGGTTTGTTAGGATTTGATAAACTTCAAAAAAAATCAAAATACTTTGTAATAAATTGGAGGCTGTGTCGCAAGCTACATAAGTGTCGTCTGGAACAAATGAGCTAGATCTTCGAGCGTTTGAGCCATTGTGGGCAAAAAAATGTTTTGGTAAAAACAGTGATTTGAATATTTTATGACCGTTTTTAACGCCTGTTGAAACCGGAATGACGATCATGACTCCTCATATCAAAATCTGTTGTATCCAAAATCTCAAGGAAGCGTATCTCGCTATGGCGGGCGGCGCTTCGGCAATTGGTCTTGTTGGAAAGATGCCTAGCGGCCCGGGTCCGATTACCGACGCGGAAATTTATTCAATTGCCCAAAATATTCCGCCGCACATTGCTACTTTTCTTTTGACATCCGAAATATCCGGTCGTAAAATTGCCGAACATCATGCTCGTACCCAGACAACCACCATTCAAATTGTGGATGATATTCCCGATGAAGATTATGATAAAATTCGATTCGCCATTCCTGAAATTAAGTTAGTCCAAGTTATTCATGTCACCGGCGAAGTGTCGGTCGAGGAGGCGATTCGTAAAGCGTTTTACGTGGACATGATTTTACTCGACTCCGGTAATCCGAATCTCGCAGTCAAGGAACTTGGCGGCACAGGGCGCGTGCATAATTGGCAAGTCAGTCGAAAAATAGTTGAGGCTGTAAAGAAACCCGTTTTCCTTGCCGGCGGACTTAATTCCGAGAACGCCCGTGCCGCAATAGACACCGTCAATCCGTACGGTTTAGATATTTGTTCCGGTGTGCGAACGCATGGCAAGCTCGATCCGAAAAAATTGGAATTGTTTTTTGAGGCTGTAAGGAGATAAATTAGGCCATTCGCAGGCTTAAGCCTGCGCCTACCTTTTCTGTTTAGAATTTGGTAGCCGCAAGCTTAAGCTTGCGAAAAGATCAACTCTAATAAATTTTTTCATTTTAAAGAGGTCGGTTTTATCTTATATTCGTCTCACAATCGATTACTGAAGCAATAGATTTCTTAAAATATGCTCTCCACCGTTATCGGACAATCCTCCGCCAAGCAGAAGATCATTAACGCCTTTGAGCAAAACCGTCTCGCGCACGCCTATCTGATCGCGGGCGAAGAGGGTCTTGGCGCGGAGGAGCTCGCACTCGCCGCCGCGCAATATTTTTCCTGCGACAATCCGGATAAAAAGAAAAAAGAATTTTGCGGTCAATGCCCCAATTGTAAAAAAATTTCTTCTTTTCAACATGCCGACCTGCACTATTATTTTCCAACTCTGAAGTCCACGGAAGAAAACGATATGCGTGCGATGCTCGAGGCTAAGGCCGATGCGCCCTATACCCGCGTCAAAGTTGGAGGAGGAAGTATCCATATCGGCGATCCTGAAAACCCGGAACGTATGTCTATTCGTGGGCTAGCACGGGAAATGAGTTTACGTTCCTTCGAAGGCCGAATGAAAATTTTCATCCTAACCTTCATCGAAGAAATGAATGCTGAGGCGACAAATGCCATATTAAAGATCCTGGAGGAGCCCCCGGCCAACGCACTTTACTTCCTCACCACCTCGCAATTGCACGCATTACTCCCAACGGTCATTTCCAGATCCCAATTGGTCAAACTCCACAAAATTCCACAGCCTGAGCTGGTCTCAGCTCTCATAGAAAAACACAGTGTTGCAAAAGATCAGGCGGAATTTATGGCTGAACTCTCAGGCGGTAACTACTATCACGCATGGCAGATGATTACGGGAGATCTTCCTGTTAAGCGCGATGCGATGCTTGAGTTTCTTCTCGCCGCCGCGTCGCCAAAAACGATCACAATTCAAAAAGTCATTGCCGAACTCCTCGAAAAAAGCGAGAAAGACAAAACATTTTTTTACGACATGCTCAATCTGATGGGAACCTGGTTTCAGGATGTCTTTTATCGAAAAAATCTGCCTCCGGAACTGGCCGGCCGGTTTCTGATCAACCGAGATAAGGCAGAGCGTCTGGACAAATTCGTCAAAGCATTCCCGCACGCGAATGTCGAGCAGGTCCTGTCCGAAATCGAAAAAGCAGTTGACCTTATAGGTCGAAACATTTATCTTAACTTAATTTTAATGAATTTAGGATTGAGGATACGCGAGTGCCTTCATCCAAAGCAATAATAAGTTACTTAACTGAACGACGACTCTTCATTTTTTATATAGAAACATTCCTCCCATGAACGATCCTATTCAAGTCGAGTTTAAATCCGCTCGCAAAGAATTTTTTATCAATAAAAACAGCCTTCATGTTAAGCTTGGCGACCATGTCGTCGTGCAAAGTGAAATGGGCGTTGATCTCGGCAAAGTCTCTTTGACAACCGATCAGATACCCGAAAATTACATTACGGAAAAGGAATTGCGGCAATTTATCCGCTTAGCAAATCCGGACGAAATCACCAAACTCGTTGAAAATCGAAACGAGGAAGAAAAGGCCAAGGCGGCTGTCAAAATGCGGATTGCAAAACACGGACTCAAAATGAAGCTCGTGGACGCAGAGTTCCAATTTGATCGTAAGCGGATTGTGTTTTTTTTCACCGCCGAAAAACGGGTGGATTTCAGGCAGCTTGTAAAAGACCTTGCGATGGAATTCAGAACGCGTATAGAATTGCGTCAGATTGGTGTGCGCGATGAAGCGAAGCGGGTTGACGGGTACGGCCCATGCGGAAAAAAACTTTGCTGTTCCGGCCATCTTACCGAATTTCAACCCATCTCAACCGAATATGCCAAGGATCAGGGGTTGCAGCTCAATCCGGCCAAACTGACCGGGCTGTGCGGCCGCCTGAAATGTTGTCTTGCGTACGAACGCGATTTTTATGTCAATACACTTTCAAAATTTCCCGGCGTCGGTGCGCCGATCAAAACTCCAAAAGGACCGGGAGAAGTGAAGCATGTAGATATTATTGCAAACAAAGTTCATATCAAACATGATAACGATGATGAGTGGGAGACCTTGACACTGGAACAGGTTGCGGGAATACTGGGAATTGATATTGGCGTCGAAACAGGCTGTGGAACCGGTTGTTCTTCGGGAAAATGTGATACCCACGATAAGATTGCGGACGGTGAGATGACAAATCCTCTTAAGGATTTTATGGAAAACGATGAGTTTTTTGATGACAAGAATTTTCCTCGCCCAAAAATCTAATGACGGAGACTATGACAGATGGTAATTAAGATAAGAGGCTAAGTTAATACAAAAGGCATGGAGAACCAAAATATGACTACAAATAGCGAACTCTCACATCTCGGTATTATCAATACCGGAACCATTTACAAAAACTTATCGGTCAGCCAATTAGTTGAATTAGCCGTCAAACGTGGAGAAGGTCAATTGGCCTCCAATGGAGCGCTCGTCACCAATACCACTCCTCATACAGGGCGTTCGCCAAAAGATAAATTTGTTGTCGAAGATCCAACCAGCAAAGATAAAATATGGTGGGAAAACAATAAAAAGATTTCTCAGGAAAAATTTGATGTAATACTAAATCGTGTTCGCGCTTATTTACAAGGAAAAGATGTTTTTGTGTTTGATGGATTTGCCGGTGCCGACCCCAAACATCGCCTTGCCGTTCGCGTAATCTCCGAAAAAGCCTGGCATTCTCTTTTTGCGAAAACGCTTTTCCTGCGACCGACTGAACAAGAGCTTGCGATGCATCATGCGGACTATACCGTGATCGATGTGTGTGGTATGCAGGCCATTCCGGAGATTGACGGCCTCAATTCCAAAGCCTTTATCATGCTTAATTTTGAAAAGAAAATGATCCTCATTGGCGGAACGCACTATGCCGGTGAAATTAAGAAGTCTATTTTTACAGTCATGAATTACATTCTCCCCGAAAAGGGGATTTTTCCTATGCACTGTTCGTCTAATACCGATCAATCCGGTCATGTTACGCTATTTTTCGGTTTATCAGGGACCGGCAAAACAACGTTATCGGCCGATCCGCTTCGCCGCCTGATTGGCGATGATGAGCACGGGTGGTCCAACGATGGCGTATTCAATTTTGAAGGCGGCTGTTACGCCAAGACAATCAAATTATCAAAAGAGGGCGAGCCACAAATCTGGAATGCGATTCGCTTTGGCTCAGTTTTAGAAAACGTGGTTTTAAAGGGTGACAATACTCCGGATTACGATTCTGCCGTGATTGCTGAAAACACACGTGTCACTTATCCGGTGGAGTTTATTGATAATTGTGTTATTCCCGGAATTGGTGGTCACCCTAATAATATTTGTTTTCTTGTATGCGATGCCTATGGCGTACTTCCGCCCATCAGTAAATTGACGGCTCCTCAAGCGATGTACCATTTTCTTTCCGGTTACACGGCGAAAGTTGCCGGCACAGAAGCCGGCATTACGGAACCGACACCCACGTTTTCGACATGTTTTGGAGCGCCCTTCTGGCCATGTCATCCCAATGTATATGCAGAATTGCTTCGTAAGAAAATGTCGGAACACAAAGTGAATGTTTGGCTTATTAATACGGGATGGAGCGGTGGTGGAAATGGGGTAGGTTCGCGCATGAAGCTGTCTTACACGCGTGCACTTATTAATGCGGCCCTTTCCGGCAAACTGGATAATGTTAAATATTCTAATGATCCGATTTTTGGGGTGGCTGTTCCTGAATCGTGCCCCGATGTTCCGGTGGAAATTTTAACGCCAAAAAATACATGGAAAGACAAAGCGGCGTATGATACCCAGGCTAAAAAATTGGCAGGTCTTTTCATCGATAATTTTAAAAAATTCGCCGACAAAGCGTCGGACGATGTGAAAAACGCCGGACCTAAGGTGTAAGTGAAAGTCCACATGAAAATTGCCATTCTAGCCTTGTTCCTTATTTTGTCAGGACTTTCCTTAAACGCCCAAAATAAGGCGGCTGTTGCACTGATAGATCTAGAGGTTTCTACTGATCTTTCACATAGTATTTCTGCTGTACTCTCAAATCTCATTCGGCAGGAATTTCTAAACGCTCCCAATTACCAAATTCTCGACCGTAATAATATGACATCTATTCTCAAAGAGCAGAATTTTGCATTGTCTGATGCGTGCAATAGCAATGAATGCGTAATAGAAGTCGGTAAATTGCTTGGTGTGGAAAAGATGATATTCGGTGGAATTGGCACGCTGGGTAAAAAATTTCTGATCAATTTGCAAATGGTGGATGTGAGCAGCGGCAAAATAGACAAAATTGTAAATCACAACTATGTGGGAGCAATTGAAGACATTGATATCGTAATTAGGGAAATCGCAAGAAATCTTATGGGAGACGAATCAGTTTCAAAATTGGATGTGGACTATGGTGTTTATATTTCATCGGAGCCCGAAGGTGCCAGCGTATTTATCAACGACGCCCCGAAGGGCAATACACCCCTTAGTCTTGAATTTGCAAATGACGAAAAAATCAAAATAACGCTGAAAGCCCCGGATTACCATGAATGGTTTAGAGAAATAAAGCCCAAAAGGGGAGAAAAGACCGTCGTCGTGGCAAACCTCTTGGTTAAGCAAATCGAAGCCGCGAGTGAGCGATATAAGATTTTTGATTTGAGGAAGAAAAAAAAGGGAGAAGCATTTGGAAGCTCAGCCCTCTTAGGACCTTTTGGGGGAGGACATTTTTACTCTGGGTCAATCCTAAGAGGCGGTCTTATTTTGGTATCTGGTATCTTTTTTGCCACACATCTGACCGATGGTCCTAGCCCTATAAATACGCTCTCTAGATTGGGGTTTGTAGGATGCTGGCTATTTGATCTGGTAGGCGCTCAAGTGGAGGTGGCCAAATATAACACCAATCTCAAAAAAGAACTGAAAATTAGTTATATTCCGAATTCATATCATATGGGACGAGTCATGTTTTCCATGAATTTTTAATCTCAGAGGTTTAATGAAATTCATTCTGCTCGGCACACGCGGTTCACGCCCTATTTTGACACCGGATCGTGTCAAATACGGAGGAAACACAACCGCCTTCAAAATAGAGATCGAAGGCATGTCTCCGCTTTATGTGGACGGCGGAACGGGTCTTTTTCGTGAAGGCGTTGCCATGGCAAACGCCCAGCCCAAGGGATTTCGTGCTAACTTCCTCATTACGCATACGCACTGGGATCATATTCTTGCATTCCCGTTTTTTGCACCTTTGTTTGACGAAGGTACAAAAATTACCATTATGGGTCCGCGTTCTGAAGAATATACCGTGGAGGAATTGTTTAAATTACAGCATAATAAAGGCCTTATTCCGATTCCCTTTTCGATGATCAAGGATAAGATGGAATTTAAGGAGCTCCATCCGGACATGAATTTTGAAATCGAAAAAGCGACGGTCAAAACGGTTCAGCTGAATCATCAGGGCCTGACACTTGGCTACCGTATTGAGCACAGCGGAAAAACCATCTGCGTCATTACCGACCACGCACCGATTGAAAACAACCACCTTGGTGTTCTAATGAAGGCTTGGAAAAAGGAAGAGTTTTCACAAAGCGAAAAAGCGTTCTACGACCGGCTTGTGAGTTTTGTCCGGGATGCCGATCTCATGCTTCATGATACACACTTCACGCAAGACGGGATCAAGGGAAAGGAGAGCTGGGGACATTCTACTCCTGAAATGGCCGTTGACCTTGCGCTCAAGGCCAACGTAAAGAAAATCATTCTTGGCCACCACGCGCCGGAAGATCTGGATGAACACGTCGAAAACAAAATCAATTCAGCCCGCAGCTATTTAAAATCCATCGGCAAAGAAGGATCGGTTTCGGTGCTTGCGCTCAGTGAAGGAGAAGGAATATGGCTTTAGATGTGATTTTCTATGGCACACGCGGCTCCATCAGCGCGACCAGTGACGATACGTTGAAATACGGCTCGCACACAACCTGCGTGGTCATTAATTCCGGTGAAAAAAGCTTAATCTTGGATGCGGGATTTGGAATCGGATTTTACTCCGATCATCTCAAAAACAAGATGGGCGACTTCCACCTTTTGATTTCTCATTTTCATTGGGATCATATTCAGGGTTTGAATTATTTCGGCCCGATTCATCATCCGAAAAGCACGAATCATTTTTACACGCCGAAGCCAAACGAGCGACTGAAGGAAGTGTTGGACATTTATTTTGATGGTTCCTATGGCCCGTTCAATGGCTGGAAAGAGCTGAATTCAAAACTTGAATTTCACAAACTTGAGGGCGATCTGCTGATCAATGGATTTCAGGTTTCTTTCAGACTTCTAAATCATACCGATCCTTGTTACGCCTACAAAATCAGCAATGGCGACCACACGATAGTCTACGCTACCGATCATGAATGCGTGGATAACGAGAACAACCGGGAATTTGTAAAATGGGCAAAAGGTTGTGACATCTTGATTCACGATGCGATGTATACGGAAAATGAGTATGAGTCCCGTACCGGCTGGGGCCATTCTACTTTTGCTATGGCATGCCGCAATGCCGTCGCCATAGGCGCTAAGAAAATTCTCCTGACGCACCACGAACCGCTTCGCACCGATAAGGAAATTGATTTGATTGAAGCCGGACTGGAAAAGGAATTTCCATCTCTCAATTTGGCTTTCGCCCAGCAGGAAGTGGTTTATAAACCTTAGTTGAGTACATTGTCCAAATCTCCTTTCAAACGCATTCTGGTCACCAGTGCGCTCCCTTACGCCAATGGTCCGAGCCATATCGGACGACTGACCGGCGCTTATTTACCCGCCGACATTTATGTCCGCTATCAGCGCCTGATGAAGCGCGAAATTATTTATATCTGCGGTAGCGATGAACATGGCGTTCCGATTACAATCCAAGCCGAAAAAGAGGGTATCAAACCGCAAGCGCTCGTCGATCGCTACCATGCGATGATACAGGATGAATTCTCAAAAATGGGCATTTCATTTGACCACTACGACCGGACGTCCAACAAAATTCACCATGAAACGGCTCAGGAGTTTTTTCTGGACCTTCTGGGTAAAGGTCTGCTTCGGAAAAAACCGGAAATGCAGTGGTATGACGAAAAAGCAAAAATGTTTTTGTCGGATCGTTACGTCGAAGGCACCTGTCCTATTTGCCAAAATACCGATGCTCGCGGGGATCAATGTGAAAATTGCGGAACGTATCTGAACCCTATGCAGCTCATAAATCCTCGTAGCAAAGTCAGCGGAAGCACGCCTACGGCGAAGGAGACAACGCACTGGTATCTCCCACTCGGAGATTTTCAGCCGGAACTCGAAGCGTGGATGGCCGGCAAAAAACATTGGAAGGATAACGTCATCAATTATTGCCGTGGCTGGTTTGACCAAAAATTGTCCGATCGGGCTATTACGCGAGATCTCGATTGGGGCGTGCCACTGCCCGAGAAAGACAAGGACGGAAATACGATTAAAGACCATCACCGGAAAGTTCTTTACGTGTGGTTTGAAGCCGTTCTTGGCTACATTTCTTCAACCAAGGTCTGGGCAAAAAAGATTGGACAGCCTGAAAAGTGGCGCGAATACTGGCAAAATGAGGACACGCAACTTGTGCATTTTATCGGTAAGGACAATATTGTATTTCACGCACTCATGTTTCCGGCAATTTCTATGGCTTACAATCAAGGCAAGACAAGTCAGAAACTTGTCTTAGTCTCCGATATTCCGGCGTGTGAATTTTTGAATCTTGAGGGCCGCAAATTATCAACAAGCCGCAACTATGCGGTCTGGGTAAAAGATTATTTAGAAAAATTCCCTCCCGATTTATTGCGTTATACTTTGACTACGAATTTGCCGGAGAATAAGGACTCCGATTTTTCCTGGAAGGACTTTCAATTAAAAAACAACAGCGAGCTTGCGGATATTCTAGGCAATTTTATCAACCGAAGCCTTGCCTTCACGCAGAGAAGTTTTGATGGCAAAATTCCTTCGCCTTCAAATTTGAACACGACAGACAAGGCCTTACTAAATGAAATCCGATTGGCACAAAATGAGATCGGGGAATTTCTGGAAGGCTTTCGATTTCGGGAATCGCTTCGCCGCTTGATGGACCTTTCGCGCGCCGCTAATAAATATTTTAATGACACGGAGCCTTGGAAGACGATCAAATCAAATCCTGAGGCGTGTGCCAATTCACTTTTTGTCTGCGCGCAAGTCGTTCGTGCCTTGGCCGTAATGATGCATCCATTCTTGCCCTTCACCGCGACGAAAGTCTGGCGTGTCCTTAATCTGCCTGACGTTGTGGAAAATCAGGATTGGTCAAAAATTGCAGACTCTGAAATTGAGCCCGGGCATACACTGGGTACGATTGAAATCTTATTTCCAAAAATTGAAGACGCTACTATACAAAAAGAGATTAACCACCTGAAATCCATGATTGAACACAAAGACGACGACAAAAAACCCGCGGAAACTCCTGAAAGTAATCTGCTCACCATTGACGAATTCGGCCGAGTTGAAATGCGTTCCGCCAGAGTGCTCGAAGCAGAAAAGATTGAGGGCACAACGAAACTTTTGAAGCTTCAACTCGATCTCGGAACGGAAAAACGGCAAGTCGTCTCCGGTCTCGCGGAATATTATAAACCGGAAGAATTGATTGGCAAAGACGTCATAATTGTTGCTAACTTGAAGCCGGCAAAGATTCGGGGCGTCGAATCCAACGGCATGATCCTGACCGTAGGCGATGGAAAAACATTAAAGCTACTCGCTCCGGAGTCTCCAATGGCTGCAGGATTGAAAGTGAAATAGTCAAACAATAACTGTTATGCAATCGCGAACGAAAATTCTTGTTGTCGAAGACGATTTTCAGAATCGGCAGTTGATCAATATCTACCTCAGCCGGGCAAACTACGATGTGACCCTCTCGATTCACGGACTGGCCGCCTTGGAACAATTAAAGACCTACAAACCCGATCTTATTATCAGTGATATTTCCATGCCGCACATGGATGGATTTGAGTTTTATGAAAAGGTGAAGGAGATTTCTGAATTGCGCTCCATTCCCTTCATATTTCTGACAGCCCATTCCGATACCGACAAGCGAAGAAAAAGCAAGGAACTGGGTTCCGATGATTTTTTAACAAAACCGATCGAGCCCGAGGATTTGCTTTCCACGATTCGTGGAAAAATAAAACGTGTGGAAGAAATCAGGACAATGGCCGAAACCCAAATGCTCGGTCAGATCGATCAACTCAAACGAGAAATTCTTTCCACGATTACCCACGAAGTCAATACACCGCTTTATATTATCAAGCTAACGGCAAATCTTTTGCTTGATAGCGCCATGGATTTTCGTCCGAATGAACTTCAAGAACTCTTATTGAGGATTAAGCGAAGCGGAGAGAGACTTGACGGATTACTAAAGGATTTCTTGATCACCGTTCGCATAGCCGCCGGCGATGCTGGAATCGAATACGTCGAAGCGCGCCAGGAAGGTGATATTAATTTTATTATCGAACATCTTGCCCCGGCATTTCAAAAGCGCGCCGATCTTAAGAAAATTAAGCTCGAAGTAGTGACGGAGAGAAAAATCCCCTACATCAAGATTCACGTGGATCAGATCGCCGATATTGTAGAGCGCCTTTTCAGCAACGCGTACAAATTTACAGAGCGAGGTGGCACAATTACGATTCGCACGGTTTTGAATGACGCGAGAATCCAGATTATTGTTAGTGACACCGGTATGGGAATTCCTGAAGATATGCATTCCGCTATTTTCACGAAATTCTATCAGGTCAATAGGGCCGAAATGGAGCAACAAGGAGCCGGATTGGGCCTGGCGATTGCAAAAGACCTCGCGGAAATAAACGGCGGTTTTCTGTCCGTCCAGAGCATTGTCGGCCAGGGAAGTACGTTTACCCTTGAATTCCCTCTTGCCTCCGCGCGCGCTTAATTCTTTGTAATAATAATCGATCATCTTCTCTATCGAATTGTGAAAACACCCATCATAGATATTCGTGCGGTTATATTTGATATGGACGGGTTACTTATCAATTCAGAGCCTTTCTGGCAGGAGGCCGAAAAAATTGTTTTCAAAAATGTGGGTATCAAACTCACGACCGAAATGTGTCACACCACGGTTGGTTTGCGCATTGATGAGGTTGTCAATCATTGGTTTCAGAAGTTTCTGTGGGAAGGCATTTCCAAAAAAGAAATTGAAAATCGTGTGGTTGACAAAGTGATTGAATTTGTGAACACCAAAGGCCAGCCAATGCCGGGAGTTTTTCATGCACTTGATTTTTTTCGCAAGCGTGAAATCCAGTGGCGCTTGCTTCAGCCTCCTATTTCAAATTAATCAACGCCACTCTCAATAAACTCGAACTGCGTGATCAATTTAATGTTATTCATTCGGCTGAGATTGAGCCTTACGGAAAACCGCATCCGGGAATATTTTTGACAACAGCCAAAAATCTCGGTGTTGATCCCGAATTTTGTTTGGTTTTTGAGGACTCTTTGAATGGCGTCATTGCCGCCAAGGCAGCTCGGATGAAATGTGTTTGTGTACCCGATCCGGCCTTCAGAAATGACACGCGATTTTCGATTGCAGATATAATACTCAACTCTTTGGAGGAGTGGAATGAAAGTTACATGTAAAAGTTTATGTTTGCTGGGCATTCTTCTATCGGGTTGCTCCGGCTTTCAAAAAACAATATCTCCGGTACTCAACGGTTTTTGGAAAAATTCGGATGGAAGTCAGGTTTGGATTTTCGATTCGGACAGTAATTTCTATTTTGGAAAGTTCAAATCGGAAAATATTCACATTTTTATGTGCGGCACGTACTTGCTGAAATCACAGGGTGATTCGCTAGTTGTTCTTATTCACGACCGTATTGGCAATGATCTTAAGTATGATTTTTTTCAAAAGAGCGATTCGCTTTATATCGGATCCGGAGAAGACCGGATTGCATTAATTCGTTTTCCGGAAGGCGCTTTTGACCCGAATTGTCCCGATGATAAATAGGATTTTCGACTTGTGTACCCCATCGATAAAACGCTTCTCGTGAGAACCGGAGGGTCTATCCATTCCGCCTTTTCAAATAACGAATTTTGGGAATAAGTATGTAATAAATGCGTTTTAGAATCAGCAAACGAACATAAGAATTATGCGATTTTTGTTTTTAGTGGTTTTGACTTTTCTTTCATGCGTCGGAACGGATTATATAAATGAAGGCGCTTTTCCTGGAAAGGCCATTCTACTCGTCAATCCTCGTGATACCTCCGTTCAAAAAGACAGCGCTCGTCAGTTTAATGCCGTCTTTTTTGACAGTCTCGGTCAAGAAGTTCAAAACCCAAACATCTTATGGTCAAGTACCAATTCGACGATTGCAACAATCACTAGTTTTGGATTGGCTCAAGGTCATAGTTCGGGTCAATCCATGATCATCGCGCAGGTTGGCGGCTTGAGAGACTCTGCTTTACTTACAGTTATCAATATTCTCTCCGATCTTGCCGAAGTGAGAATAACACCCAATGCTGTCCAATTAATGATTGGAGATTCAGTTCAACTATCGGGCTCGGCATTTGACGGAAGTGGATCCCCATTATCGGGACAAACCTTTTCATGGGCGTCTTCGAATGAAACGATTGTGACCGTGAATACGTCCGGAAAAATTTTTGCTGTGGCCTCAGGAATCTCCGACATCACCGCTTTCGTGGGGAGTATTAAGAGTTTGCCGGCCAGAGCCATGGTTTCAAATTCTACCACTCGAATGGGCTCATTTACAGGACTTTCAGGAACTCCCGTGAGTGGCACCGCGCGACTGGAAATTCAATCGGATCAAACGCTCAAATTAAAATTTGATTCCGATTTTTCTGCAACGGCCGGACCGTCTTTGTATGTTTATCTTTCCAATACGGCGGCGATTGGAGGCACGAGTTTAGAAATTGCGCCCCTTCAAAGCAATTCCGGCGCTCAGACTTACAATCTTCCTTCGAGTGTAAGTCTGCAATCCTACAATTATGTTATAATTCACTGCAAACCCTTTAATCATACATTCGGATATGCGCAATTTCAATAAAACCGCCATATTCTTTTTCGTTGTCAAAACCGCATTCGCCGGCGGGTGGCCTCAAGAGAAGGGAAAGGGGTATTACAAATTTGATTCGCAAGTTCTGATTGCCGATCATTATTATTTGAATGACGGATCAAGACAAAAGATAACAACGATCGGAAACTATACCTTCAGTGTGTACGGAGAATATGGCGTTACGGATATTATTACGGCCGGCGCCTACGTTCCATTTCTAAAACATATTGCCCTTAATCGAGTCAAAGGAAAAACAACCGGCACGATTTACGGAAGTGGCGGAACTCAATCCTATATCGCGGACGCAGAGATATTCATGCGCACTCGTATCGTTCAACTTGGACAAGCGGTGATAAGTGGTTCTCTATTGCTGGGTGTTCCCATTGGAGATCACAAAGAAAAGAACGGCTTGGTCACCGGTGACGGCGAATGGAATAAGCAAATTTCCATGGAAAGCGGGTATTCTTTTTATCCAATACCGCTATACGCAACGGGAAATTTTGGAATCAACTATCGCACGAAAGGATATTCCGATGAACTTCGATACGGTATGGAACTAGGTTACACTTTTGTCAAAAAAGTGACATTCATAAGCCGTCTTCGAGGAATTGAATCGATTCAAAAAGGAAATCAAATTAGCGCTGCAGGCGATCTTGTTGCAAATGATCAGGAGTTTCTCTCCTATGGGTTTGAAACCGATTACCAAATCACGCCTTCTTGGGGTCTTGCATTCAACTTCGACTCGGCTTTTTTCGGAAAAAATATTCTATCCGCTCCTGCTTTTTCACTAGGGGTCTATATTACTAAGTAAAACCGGCTAGCCGAAAGTTCTCCTTCGAAAAGTATCGTGGCTGTTGCAATGGAGCGTATCGAAGGCGCCACAAAAACCCGTCTTGATTATCACGTCGCAAATTTTTATATAAATGAAACGAGAAAGACACTATGCCCATTATTGCGCCGTCCATATTATCAGCTGATTTTGCTAATCTGGAGCGAGACATTCGCCTTGTCGAAGAGGCGGGCGCGGAATGGATTCATGTCGATGTGATGGATGGTCATTTTGTGCCCAATATTACGATTGGTCCTATTGTCGTCGAACATGCGCGTAAAGTTACCAAAGGAGTTTTGGACGTTCATCTTATGATCGAAAATCCTGAGCGATATGTGGATGCATTTAGAAAAGCCGGCGCCGATATTATTTCTGTTCACCAGGAGACCTGTACACACTTACACCGTGTGCTTCAACAGATTCGGTCAACCGGCGCGAAGGCGGGTGTGGTTCTGAATCCGGCTACACCGCCGGAGACACTTGATTTTGTTTTAGATGAAGTTGATTTGATTCTTGTCATGTCGGTTAATCCCGGCTTTGGAGGACAGAAATTTATTCCTTCCAGTGTGGATAAAATTCGAACGCTGAAGCGTATGATTGGCAATCGCAAAATCTATATCGAAGTCGATGGTGGTATCAATGTGGAGTCCGGAGCGGCGGTCGTATCGGCCGGAGCCAATGTTCTTGTAGCGGGCTCCTACATCTACGGAGCGAAAAACGTAAAAGAAAACATTCAAAAACTGAAAAATCTTGACCTTATTACAGCCTAGATTCCCGGAGTACTATTTTTTATGATGACATTGCCATCCTTTGAATTTTTAGCGCCGACAACCGTCAAGGAAGCGGCGGAACTCATGCGTTTGCACGGCGATAAGGCAAAAATACTTGCCGGCGGAACCGATCTCATTCCGAGCATGAAAAATAAATTGTTTTCTCCGGATAAATTAATCAGTCTGCAAAACGTGAAAGAACTGAACTCCATTAGCTACGACGAAAACAATGGACTTCGTCTGGGTGCCATGGTTACGCTGACCGATATCGGTACTCACCCTCTTGTTGCAAAAAACTATCCCGTTCTTTCACTCGCTGCGCAAAAAGTGGCAACAACGCTATTGCAAAACAAAGGTACGATTGGCGGTAATATCCTTCTCGACACACGCTGTTATTACTATAACCAATCCGAGTTTTGGCGAAATGCGATCAATAATTGTTTGAAAAAGGACGGCGATGTCTGCCGTGTGGCGCCAAGCGGTCATCGCTGTTATGCGATCTCATCCTGTGACACTGTGCCCGGGCTTTATGCCATGGATGCGCGGCTTAAATTAGTTTGCGCCGATGGTGAACGGGTTGTGCCCTTGCGCGATTTCTATCAAAATGACGGTATGGCGTTTAATTCTCTGAAAATCAATGAGGTGTTGGCGGAAATTCAGATTCCTCCGCTCCCTAAGGGCTTCCGCGGGGCGTATATAAAACTTCGCCGCCGGAAAACAATCGATTATCCGATGCTGGGAGTTATGATCGGCTTGACTCTGGATGAAAAAGAAGTTTGCCGCGATGCTAAAATTATTCTGGGTGCCGTTTTTTCCATGCCGTTTGAAGTGAAAGAGGCGCAGGATATTTTGATCGGTAAAAAAATTACTGAGACGGAAATTAATCTCGCTGCAGAAAAAGCGCATGAAGTTGCGAAACCTCTCGATTTGACCAATTTCCGACCTGCGTATCGCAAAAAAATGGTGAAGGTTTTCACGAAGCGTATTTTGAATATTCTCACACAAAAAAATGCTTATGTGGATGAGTTGACGACGGATATGTAGTTCTTGTCGTTTTTCCAAGAGATTGTAGCAGGCCTCTTGTTTTTTGGTAGAGGTACGCGAATCACTCCCACATTGTTCACAGATTAACGAACACAGACTGGATCAATACTGAAAAAACGGGGTGTTTTTGTTGTATGCAGTTCATTGGCCATTTCGCTCGTGTTTTGCCCCTTGATTATGCCACGCGTCGCTCAGACGACCGACCAACCTTGTGCCGTTCCATCAATCATTGGTGACGGCTGGAAAACGGAAGAATTATCAAAGGCGGGATTTGATGCAACGCGACTCTGCTCACTTATCGCCGGTGTGGCGAGTGAGGATATCAATATTCACAGCATCATCGTAGAACGCCATGGCCGCCTGGTGGCAGAACAATACTGGCAAGGCAAGGACAAATCGGTTTATAGTCTCTTCGCACACACTACAGATTTTGGTCCCGAGGTATTGCACGATACACGCTCGGTAGGTAAAAGTGTAGTTAGTTTGCTACTTGGCATTGCTTTGCAAGAGGGCAAGAGCGGAGATATTACTACTCCCGCAATAAATTTCTATCCGGAGTATGCAGAGTTAGCAACTCCTGAAATTAAGGCCATCACGTTAACACATTTGTTGACCATGAGCAGCGGGTTGGAATGGAGTGAGAGCGGCGGTTTGCCTAATGATGAGACGCGTTTGTATTGGAAATGGTCACCCTACTATTATGTTCTTAGCCGCCCCATTGTGACTTTGCCAGGCAGCACATTCAACTACAACAGTGGCGGCACAGCTGTTCTTGCCGGTATACTCACCCGCTTGACCGGAATACCTTTGAAGGATTTCGCCCGCAGTGCCCTGTTTGAACCTTTGGGCATCACGGATTGGGAATGGGTGGCTGATTTGCACGGTCGGCCCATGGCATTCACCGGTCTTCGCATGCGCCCTCGCGACATGGCATGGAGCGCGGCTTTTGGCAACGGCAGTCAACGGATTTTTGTGGTGCCCGATTTAGATATGACCGTGGTTATCACCGCGGGCGCATACGATAATATACAAGTTGCACGTCATGTGAATACACTTTTCAAAGAAATAGTCTCCACAGTGCAGCATTAATTTTCGAATCAGCCGGCGTTTTTAAATGCCCCTAAATCTTAGGCCCGACATACACGACCTTCAATCCTCTATCGTTTTCAAATTTTACTGTCCCATTAATTCGTGCCGCGCGGAGATGGAAATTTTTTAACCCATTACCTCCTTGCCGAATTTCTTCCGGTAATCCCTGTCCATTATCGTGGATGGTTACCTCCAATTGATCTGAATTTTTGAACTGTATCTTTACGGCGTCGGCTTTCGAATGTTTAGCGGCATTATGCATGGCCTCTTTGCATATAAGAAAAATATTTTGTCTTGCATCCACCGCCATTGATTTTTCGGATACAAGTCCCGTCGTTTCAATTGAAAACTGAATTTCCAGGGGCGTTAATATCTGATAGGCTGTATCTTGAATTCGCGCAATGAGATCCCCGACCTTATCATTCCGTGCATCGATAGACCAGACAATATCGCTGAATGTGCGAATGACCTCTCGACTCAAGTTGCCGATTTTTTGTGCCGTCAATTGCGTTTTTTCATCGTTGGACGATTGAATAGTTTCTGAATTGATGGCAATGCGCGTCAATGTAGATCCTATGTCGTCATGTAGGTCGCTGGCGATTCGCACACGCATGCGTTCGATCTCGAGGAGCTTAATGATACGCTGATGATAAAACGTCCAAAGTAGAAAAAGTATCGTGCCTAGCGCAAAGATTCTGAACCACCAGGTCTGCCACCACGGCGGTTTGATCGTCACCGATATTGAAGCGCCTATCTCATTCCATATACCGTCACTATTGGATGCAATAACGCGGAATTGATAGGAGCCCGGATCCAGATTGGTATACGTGGCATAACGGCGATTGCCACTCTGAACCCAGTCGCGATCAAATCCTTCCATTTTGTAGCGGTATTTATTTTCCAGAATATTATGGTAACTCATGCCAACGAAATCGAAGCCGAAAAAATTCTCATCGTAATTAAATTCAATGGATGACTCCATACCGATTTGACGGTCTCGCAAAACCGGTCGGTCGAATTTCCGGATGGATGTAATTTTTACAGGCGGAATGGTTTGACTCGGATGAATATCCTTCGGAAAAAAGGCCGAAAAACCATTGATACCGCCAATATATATTTTACCCGATTTTCCTTTGGCAAACGCGGTATAGTTAAATTCGTCGCCCTGTAATCCGTCTTTTTCGTAGTAGTTGGAAAATGTTTTCCTCAGAGGATCCATTTTGCTGATACCATGCGCCGTGCTGATCCAGAGCATTCCGGCTTCATCCTCCGCTAATCCATAAATTTCATTATTGGGAAGCCCGTCTTGCATTGTGTAAACATCGAATTTTTGGGTGTTACGATCAAAGCGATTGAGACCCATATGCGTTCCTACCCAAAGTGATTTATCCTTAGCTTCATAAATCGTCCATACTCGATTTTCACTCAGCGATCCCTTTTTGTCATCGTGTGTGTAGCGATAGAATTGCCCGGTCGACCGATCAAATTTCTCAAGTCCGGCGTACGTGCCTACCCAGAGTTGCCCATCCGAAGTCTCAGCCATACAACGAACCCGATCGTGACCAATACTTGACGAATTCGCCGAGTCATGCGCAAAATGTCGGAATGTGTTTTTCTTGATGTCAAATTGATTGAGCCCGAGATTTGTACCGATCCATATTACATCCGGATTGGCATGCGTCTGCAAAAGGAATGCAATATAATTTTCAGAAAGCGAATTCTTGTCGGAAGGATTGTTTTTGAATTGTTTGATGTTCTTCGTTTTGGTGTCAAATTTAAAAAATCCATCGCCATCGGTTCCAAGCCACAGATTTTGATCGGCATCTTCAAGGATCGCTTGAATACGTCCTCCGTCGATCGAAACCGGTAAGCGGTCATTGGTATTGCCGATGGACTGAAGAACTTTGCCATTGCGAATAATATCAAGTCCCTTGCGGTGGCCGGCAAGAATGTCGCCCCGGGTGTTTTCACTGAGCGACCACAATTCATTGTCTCGTATCGTTGCCGGATCACTCTTGATTGTATGATAGTGATTGAATTTTTCTTTGGACCGATTAATCAGATTGACGCCGCCGCCAAAACTCCCGATCCAGATATTTTGATGCCGGTCCTTGTAGAGCCCCCAGACTTGATTGTGCCCGATACTGCGAGGATTGGAAATATCGTGACGGTAAACGCGTTCGCACTCGCCTGTTTTTTTGTTGAAGTACGCGAGGCCATCATGCGTCCCGACCCATAAATAATCACTATTTTCATCGTCGCTCGTTGCCCATATACGAATATGCGGAAGTGAGTTCGGATTCGTCGCACTATGCCGGTATATCATGAAGGGATCATCCGGAGTTTTCGGATCACATCGCACGAGGCCGCCGTTCGTAGCCAACCACAAAATCCCATCGTGGTCTTTGTAGATATTCCAGATGTTTTTGTCGGGAAGAGATTTCGGATTACTTGAGTTTGGGAGATAGCGCGTGAATTTATTACGAACCGGATCAAACCGGGTAAGCCCGCCTCTGGTGCCAATCCATAAATTTTCATCGTCATCACCATTCATCGAATAAATTCGATTGTTCCCCAGAGAATTTTCATTATTAGGATCGAATTGATATCGCGTAAATTGGCCGGTTTTTTTATCGAATCGTGTTAGTCCGCCGCCATCGGTTCCCGCCCATATAATTTCAGGATTTCTCGGCGAAATGTAGAATACCGTCACAAAATTGCTTGGGATGGATGCCGGATTATTGGGGTCGTTTTTGTACGACGTGAATTTTTGTGTTCGCCGGTCAAAACGATTGAGTCCTCCACCGTACGTAGCAACCCAAAGCAACCCCTCCTCGTCTTCGGCCATTGTATAAACCAGCGGATCAGAGATCGAATTGGAATCGGTATGGGTATAGACCGTAAAATCATAACCATCAAATTTGTTCAACCCATTTTCCGTGGCAAACCACATATACCCATCGCGATCCTGAATCATAGCGAAAACGCTGACTTGTGATAGACCTTGGGCGGTCGTCCATTGATCAAATTCAATCGTGGTTTGAGCTAAACACTTATGGGTTAAAATCGCAAAAAAGATGAATGCTGTTTTAAAAGACATGGTGATGGTTAGAAAAACTTAAAATTCAAATCCGATGGAGGAATATACCGCAATTATCATTTTAATCGCAAGGCGGAGAGTAATCTAAAACCGCAATAGGCCGCTAATCCTCCACATGTCATCCTATCTCGAACGTCATCCTGCAAGGATCTTTTTTAATTCCAAAGACAGAGTCTTTATATAACGAAAGGATTTCCTTGTGCAACGTATTCTTTGATTCAAAAAGATGATTACATAATGACAACAGTTATAGCGCGTTCGTGTTGAATGTCATCCTGTAAGGATCCTTCTAATCCCAGAGATAGAACTGTATCAACACCTTAAAGGACTATTCTGAATGCCTGGCAAAGATTAAGCTTTTGGATAGCACATTTGATGCGACTCTTTCAGATCCGGATATTGCCAAAATACTACTAGCCAAATTGCCAGAGTCTGGGTGCGGCGATATAGCCTTTGACGGCCCTTGGCAAAAACGATCTCATTTTACTTCAGGCCTTGTGTTACTACGAACTTGAGAATTATCCCATGACGGTGGCAAAAATCCAGATTCTCGAAAGTTCGTTTAATCCGAATCTGAGCGATCCGACGATTTCCTCCATTCTCGCTGCCAAGCTTCAGGCACTCAGCGGAGCGATTAGTAAAAGAAGGTGAGAAGGCCTTGAAGGAATATCGAAAGGGACAGTGCGATAGAGAGTTGTCCTTCTAATTAGCGACTAGCCCCGCTATAAGACTACGACGGTTTTACTTTTTTTAGCTAACGAAACTGAAGTACTCATTATTGATAATTTCTTTTGGTTAAAATTCCAATTTTCTTTTGAAAATCCCTGCTTCGTGCGGGGGTTTTCATTTTATAACCGCTAAGCGACTGCATAAATAGTAGACGCATGCACATCATGATGGCCCACAAATCAATTGAAAAACTCCTAAATAAAACTATATTTAAAACTTAGGTTTTATATCATTAATATCAGAATGTCGGATCCCACAAAAAAAATAGAATTTGACCGCATAGCCGACCTCTTGAATCTTGATATTCAAAATCGTCCCGGTGAAAATTTTGTCAAATCCTTCTTACGTCAGATCGAGCCCCTCCCGGCAACGGTCCTCAAGACATTTCGTTCACAACTTAGCCTGGCACTTACGGAACGGGAGTCCGATAGCAAAGGCCATCTCAAAATAGAAGCCATCCTAGAGTTACTCGATATTTGTCACATTCTTACATGGCTCAGCGATATGGGACTGCACGATCGCGCCTCACGCCAGGTTGTTGCCGGGCTTAAACGTCGTATGACGGACGAACTCAGATCTCGCATTCATGGAAAAAATTATCTTGAATCGGGTCCGCGAAACCTGGTCTCTTTTTTGATGGAACAGTCTATTTCCAAAGACGACGCCGAATTCTTTAATAAAATTGTCGAAGAAATGGATCTCGGAGTTACGGAAGTCGCGCTTCGTGTTTTTTCGCTCAATTTTTTTGCGGAAACCGCAGTACGTATGGACGCGCTTCGCGGTGACATGTCTATGCGGGAGGTCATTAATCTTTATCTATATTCCGTTCTGCAAATTACGGTAGGCGCCTACGGTCTTGGCGAAGACATTATCACCGAAATTTGTTACCGTCTTGCTTTGTGTAATAATATGCGTCGGCAATTTTTGCTGGCGAAGCAGCTCGAACGGTATTTTTTCAGCGTGGCAAGTACCGAAGAAGCTTCACGCAATGAAAAATACTTTTGGATTCGTTTGATCAATGATTATGAATTAAAAATTGCCCTCGAACAGTATCTGGTCAACGATAAATTAAAGCGTTCTGAAATGGAAATGGCTGAAATCTACGAGGATGCAAGCCATATTTTTGATGATGTGAGCGAGCTCAATGACCAAACTCTGGCGGTCGTATCCATTACCTACCGTCTTGATAATCCGGAAGAAGCGGGACACACGGTGGAGGAAATTCTGGGCATTATTGACCAGATAAAACTGCTCATGATCGAGATGAGTCCTTTGAATCTACTGCAGCGCGAAGTGTTTTCCTTTTTTGAAATTTTAGGTGAAAGCGATCACCATAATCATTTTTTTCACAAAACAATTTTGAATTTCCGTCAGGCCTTGCGCCGCCTGGTAGATTCAAGTGAGAAGTCCGGAGACCGCGCGGGACTTCAGGATTTGATTCTTACCTATTTGCATTCCCGTATGATGGCATTCCTGGAGGACTACGAATCCAATAAGCCCGAGAAAGAAATTCTCCGAAAAGAAAATATGGATCTGATCCGGGAACGTTTGGCACATTGCCATGACTTTAATCGGCAATTTGGAGTTATGGACCTTGTTGAAAACCATATATTGCAAAATCCGGGTCTCGTCCTGGTTCGTCAGGAGGCTAATTATTGGCATGAACTGGTTAACATGTTTGAGCTCAATTTTATTCTCGAAATCTATGTCCAGAATGGATATTTAGTTCCGGGCGAATCCGATATGACCAAACGGCAGATGCTCGAGACCCTGCAGTCGCTCATCAATGGCATTCGTGATATCTCCATTAAAAGCCTGACTATTGTATTTTTGGCAGCGCAATTGTCGGCCCAAATTGACAAAGCCAAAAAGAAACACACGACATTGGATGAAGTTTTGACGATGATCGCAATTCTTCAGAAAGACGCGGAAATGGCGGCGAAACAAATCTCGACGGAGAGCCGGGTAAAGCACGATTTGCTATCAGCTTTGACCGAGAAACTTTTTCGACTTGAAACCATCCAAATGACACTGTTGCACTCCGAAAGCGAAATGACAAGCCGCTTAGACGAGGTGATTGTAGGTATGCGCACAAGACGCGATAACCTGATGGGCGGAAAAATGGATGCGGCGGTACTGGAGAAGGACATAACGGAACTCCTCAAGGATGCCAAATTCCTAAAACTTGTCGATGAGGCAGAAAAGATCTACAAGTCCGTTCTGGCTTCGCGCGAACCCGCCAGAATATAATTCATGAGCGCCTCTCTTCAGGAATCGACGCCACTTATGCGGCAATACTTTGAACTCAAGTCAAAATATAAGGATACCATACTCCTCTATCGAATGGGTGATTTTTACGAAACATTTGATGAGGACGCACGGGCGGTGCATAAAGTTTTGGGTATCACTCTTACTAAGCGCGCCAATGGAAAGGCCGCCGAAGTTGCTCTGGCCGGCTTTCCATACCACTCGCTTGATGTGTATATGCCGAAGCTCTTGCGTGCCGGCTATCGCGTTGCCGTCTGCGAACAGGTTGAAGACCCTAAGCTCGCCAAAGGCCTTGTCAAACGCGATGTAATAGAAATTGTAACGCCGGGCACAACGATATCCGACAAAATTCTCGATCAAAAGACAAATAACTATCTTGCGTCGGTCATCAGTGAAAAACAAGATAACGGAGTCACTATTTATGGGGTCGCTCTGATTGATGCGTCGACGGGTGAGTTTTTTGCCGGAGAATTTGCCGAAGAAGATTTTTTTAATGAAATCAATCTATTCCGTCCGGCGGAAATTATCGTCCCGTACTCTCTTCATGACGCGATGCGCGAAAAAATGAAGATCGCGTCGTGGCCCTTTATCATCACGCGTCAGGAAGATTGGCTTTTTACATCGCACTACGGGTACGATTTATTGATCGAACACTTTAAGACGCATTCGCTAAAGGGATTTGGCATCGAGTCGCTCACCGTTGGCGTCGCCTCAGCCGGGGCCGCCTTGCACTATCTTCGTGAGACGCAGCGTACGAATTTGAATCACATCCGCGCCATCCGCCTTTGGGATCGTAAAGATACCATGACCCTGGATTCTACAACACTCCGAAATCTCGAAATTTTTTCTGGCGAGGGATTTAATCATGGTGGCCTTATCGCAACTCTTGATTTCACTGAAACACCAATGGGGGCAAGACTTCTAAAAAAATGGATTCTCAAACCTCTCATCAAGGTTGAACCTATTCAGGATCGTCTGAATTCCGTCGGAGAACTTGTACAGGAGTCCCTTTGGCGCGAAGATTGGCGAAGTGAACTAAAATCAATTTCAGATCTCGAGCGCCTAGTTTCCAAAGCCTGCGCGCTACGTATCGTGCCTCGTGAAGTAAATGGGTTACGCTTTTCCCTGGAAGTTATTCCGATCTTGCGTCAGAAATTGTCACGGGTGAAGTCCTCCGCACTTGTTGCAATCTTCGAATCACTTACTCCTCTCCCTGAACTTGTTAATAAAATCCAACGCGCCCTAAAAGAAGATGCGCCGGCACTCATGAAGGACGGCGGCTATATTCGTGAAGGCTACAGTCAGGAACTCGACCAATTGCGTCAAATTGCCTACGACGGGAAAAACTATCTTGCCGCCATACAGCAACGCGAGCGGGAACGTACCGGAATCTCCTCACTCAAGGTTCAATTCAATAACGTATTCGGATATTATATCGAGATCACGCACACTCACAAGGATAAGGTTCCGTCCGACTACATCCGTAAACAGACGATGGTGAATGCGGAGCGATTTATCACGCCGGAGCTAAAGGAGTACGAGGAAAAAATTTTGACCGCGGAAGATAAGATTGGCCGACTTGAGTCGGAAATCTTTGATCAATTGCGTAAAGAAATTGCCGACCATGCCGCGGAAATTTTGAGTATCGCAGTTCGAATTGCTGAACTCGATGTCTTTATTTCTCTTGCCGAAGCCGCTTTTCAACATAAATATTGTAAGCCTTTAGTTAGTGATTCCGACTGGTATTTGATCGAAGAAGGTAGGCATCCTGTTGTCGAAAGAATCCTTCCTCCCGGCGAGCCTTTCATCCCCAATGATCTGGGAATGAACTCTCAAACGCAAATCATGCTTATTACCGGGCCGAATATGGCAGGCAAGAGCTGCTACCTTCGCCAGGTTGGGCTTATTGCAATGATGGCACAAATGGGAAGTTTTGTTCCTGCAAGGCGAGCCGAAATCGGAGTCTTTGATCGTATTTTTACGCGGGTCGGCGCCTCAGACAACCTCGGTGGGGGTGAAAGCACATTTCTTGTCGAGATGAATGAGACCGCGAATATTTTACACAATGCGACCTCGCGGAGCCTGATTCTTCTGGACGAAATTGGCCGGGGCACGAGTACGTTCGACGGACTCTCTTTAGCCTGGGCTATCACGGAATATCTCCACGAGCATCCGACCGTAAAACCCAAGACGCTTTTTGCGACCCATTATCATGAACTCAACGAACTCGAAGAACTGTTACCGGCCGTCAAAAATTTCAATATGGTTGTTAAGAAATACGACGATAAAATAGTTTTCCTCCGCAAAATTGTCCGCGGCGGCAGCGATCACAGCTATGGCATCGAAGTGGCCAAACTGGCGGGGTTGCCTGCAGAAATTATTTCACGTTCCAAAGCGATACTCAAGAATCTGGAATCGCATAACTTATCCGCTACAAGAAAATCTGAGATCGGTATGCCACAGCCGGAAATCACTCTTTTTGATGACGTGACAGGCATCGAACTCAAAAATGCCCTGAAAAGCATTTCCCTGGATAGTCTGACGCCTATTGAGGCTCTTAACAAGCTCCATGAGTTGAAGAAAATTATGGAAGAAAAGTGAAATCTTTTTTTGTGCTTCCCCGTTAATAGCTATGAATAAAATCTACACAGGAGACGTCATGCGAATGTTCCAATGGCTTTTGAAATCGACATTTGTCGGAGTTTCGTTAATTGGATTCTCTCTCCAAGGCCAAACGAAACTGCCAACAAAGCCCTACGATAAAAATTTATTCAAGGCAATGGAGTGGCGAAATATCGGACCTTATCGCGGTGGCCGATCTATAGCGGTTACCGGCCACAAAGATCAGTATTTAACTTATTATTTTGGCGCCACCGGCGGAGGTGTCTGGAAAACACAAGACGGTGGAATTTCATGGGTAAATGTTTCAGACGGTTTTTTTAAGTCAAGTTCTGTAGGTGCTCTCGCGGTGGCAGAATCCGACCCGAATGTGATTTATGCCGGTATGGGAGAAACTTGTATTCGCGGAAATATTGCGCCCGGCGATGGCGTTTACAAATCCTTGGATGCCGGGAAAAGTTGGGTCAATGTGGGATTGAAGGAGACCGAATTCATCGGTGGAATAGCTGTTCATCCCAAGAATTCCGACCTGGTATATATTGCCGCAATGGGTCAAGTTTTTGGTACGAATAAGGAACGAGGAGTCTATCGGACATCGGACGGCGGGAAAACCTGGAAGCAGGTCTTGTTCAAGGATGACAAAACCGGCGCCGTCGAAATTGCTTTGGATCCCCTAAACCCAAGGATTGTCTACGCAGCAATGTGGGAGGCCTACCGAAATGCCTGGAGTATGTCCAGCGGCGGCCCTGGTTCGGGGCTTTATATATCTAGGGATGCCGGTGATACGTGGACGGAATTGACCAAAAACCCTGGTATGCCAAAGGGCGTAATCGGCAAAATTGGGATTAGTGTCTCTGGAGCTAAGCCCGGTCTCGTTTGGGCATCGATTGAAAATGAAAACGGCGGAATATTTAGGTCGGATGACGGCGGCGAAACATGGCAACGAACAAATGAGAATAGGAACTTACGTCAACGCGCCTGGTACTACTCACACATTCATGCAGATCCAAAAAACCCGGAATCAGTTTATAATTTGAACGTTCGCTTAAATAAGTCTGTGGACGGCGGCAAGACATTTTCAGCGATCGATTCCAAGCACGGAGATCATCATGACCTATGGATTGACCCCAATGATGCGAATCGAATGATTGTTGCAGACGACGGCGGAGCCGCTGTTAGTTATAATGGTGGGGCCTCATGGACCGACCTGGACATTCCGACAGCGCAGTTTTATCACGTGACCGTTGATAATCAGTTCCCCTACCACATTTATGGTGCACAACAGGATAATTCAACGATTGGTATCGTTAGTCGTACCACTTCGTTTGGGATTGATGTGACGGATTGGCATCCGGTTGGTGGTGGTGAGAGTGGTTATATTGCCGTTCACCCTCTAAAGCCATGGATTACGTTTGCCGGAAGTTATGATGGCTACATGACAAAATATAATCACCTGACGAAACAGGAGCAAAATATAGCTATTTGGCCTGATAATCCGATGGGAGCGGGAGCGGTTGATCTCAAATACCGTTTCCAATGGACGTACCCAATCGTATTCTCACCTAACGACCCCAATGTTCTCTACGCAACAAGTCAATACGTTTTCCGATCCATCGATGAGGGGCAAAGCTGGGTAAAAATAAGTGACGATCTGACGCGAAATGACAAGTCAAAACAAGGTCCATCCGGTGGCCCCATCACGAAAGACAATACGAGTGTCGAGTATTACAATACCATATTTTCTTTTGCAGAATCGTCAAAGGAAAAGGGAGTTTTGTGGGCCGGAAGTGATGACGGCTTGATACATGTAAGCCTGGATAATGGAACGGTGTGGCAAAACGTCTCTATAAAGGATTTTCCGGAGGGTATGATTAGCGTTATTGAGGCATCTCATTTCGATGCCGGCAAGGCCTATGTCGCTGCTACACGCTACAAATTTAATGATCATCAGCCGTATTTGTACAAGACAGTGGATTACGGAAAATCCTGGAAGAAAATCACGGCTGGAATCCCGGACGGCGACTACACCCGTGTTATCAGAGACGATCCGAATAAAAAAGGATTATTGTACGCTGGCACAGAACACGGAGTCTATGTATCATTCAATGATGGGGATTCATGGCAGTCTCTACAACTTAATTTGCCGGTAACTCCCATCCATGACCTCGTCATCCAGACGCGTGAACAGGATTTGATTGTGGCAACCCATGGGCGATCATTTTGGGTTCTTGACGATCTTTCCCCGCTTCATCAAATTACAGACGAAATATCCAAACAAGATATAGTACTCTATGAACCCCGTTCTGCATATCGGATGGACGGATTCCAATTCAAAGACGCAAAAGTCCCTGTCGGAACTAATCCGCCAAATGGCGTTTTCATTAATTACTATTTCAGAGAAAAGCCGACCGCGGAAGTGAAACTGGAATTTCTGAATTTAAAAGGAACACTAATTGCGACATATTCCAGCAAGAAGGACAAGAAAGGAAAGATAATCGAAGAGTCAAAGGATTTTTATGAACGAATAAGGGAGACAAGAGCCGATCAGGTTCCGGCCGACACCGGAATGAATCGATTTGTTTGGGATATGCGCTATCCGGATGCGACAGAGGTGGTTGGGGCTGTTCTGTGGGGTGGGAATTTGCGGGGCCCTAAAGTAACGCCTGGAAATTATCAAGTTCGCCTAACGGCTGGAAAGTCGATTTTAACAAAATCGTTCGAGATTAAAAAAGATCCTCGTGTTGAACTGTCGGAGAGTGACTTCAAAGATCAACTGAGCCTCCTCCAAAAAATTCAGTCAAAAATTGATTCAACGCATAAAGTAATTAACCAGATCCGTGACATTACTAAACAGATCAGCGATTTCAGTGCAAGAACCAAAGATACGGCTTTGGCGAGGGAAATTAAGGGTGCATCCAAGCCTATCTTAGATAGTCTGGGTGGAATTGAAAACGCACTAATGCAAACAAAGGCCAAGAGCAGTCAAGATGTACTAAACTACCCCATCAGGCTGAATGACAAGCTTGTTTCGCTCAAGTCCGATGTGGCTTCTGCCGATGCACGTCCAACAAAACAACAACTGGAGGTTTATGAGTGGCTTTCGGGCAAAGTGGACGAACAACTAACAAAACTCAGACCGATTCTGGAATTGGAATTGCCAAGATTTAATACCAGAGTCAAGGGCTTGAACCTCCCCGCCATAGATCCTGAATCAAAGTAACTGTCGAACAAGCCGTTTGTCCAATAAAAAAATAGAGGGACTTCTTGCGAAGCCCCTCTATTTTTATTTGAAGGTGAAAGGGGAACTTTAACTAATAACCAGCTAACTCAATTTTTCTTTTCATAATTTCAATATCCTCTTTGATCTTTGGATTCGTAAGAATCCATTCCTCGACGGCTTTACAGGCATAAATTACGGTCGAGTGGTCGCGTCCTCCAAAATGAAGACCAATAGTCTTTAGAGAACTGCCTAATATCTCCTTAGTCAAAAACATGCAAATCTGACGCGCTTCCGCTACTTCTTTCTTGCGGTTTTTGGCTCTCAGCAGATCTTCCGGAATACCGTAATAGTCTGCGACGATTCGTTGGATATTCTCAATTGTAAGATTTTTTTTCTTCGTGGCAATAGTGTCTTTTAGAACAGATTTTGCAAGATCCAGGGTCAATTCGGTATTGGTTATCGACGCATAGGCCAGTAGTTTTATCAGCGAACCCTCAAGCTCTCGAATATTCGCGGTAATATTCATTGCAACAAATTCGCATACTTGCGGTGGCAAAAATACCCCATCTTCCTCACTTCGCTTTTGCAAGATCGCAATTCGGGTTTCAAGATCGGGCGGTTGGATATCGGTGACGAGACCCCACTGAAATCGTGATATAAGACGCTCTTCAACTTGCTTAAGCTCCTTGGGCGGCCGATCGCTCGTAAGTACAATTTGTTTTCCAAGCTGATGAAGAGTATTAAAAGTGTGAAAGAACTCCTCTTGCGTTTTACCCTTGTCGGCAAAAAACTGAATATCATCAACCATCAAGACGTCGAAATTGCGATAAAGTCGGCTAAAATCCTGGACTTTGTCGTTTCGAATTGCACTGACAAAATCATTCGTAAAATTTTCGCTCGTCACATAGGCAATTTTTTTCTCCGGGAATTTATCCCGAACATGATTTCCGATTGCCTGTATCAAATGCGTCTTCCCCAGTCCAGCCACGCCGTATACAACAAGAGGATTGAAAGATGTCTTGCCTGGTTTTTCTGAAACAGCAAGCGCGGCCGCTTTTGCAAACTTATTGCCATTTCCTTCAATAAAATTTTCAAATGTATAGCGCGAATTCAAAACAAGGCTCGTGACGCCGCCGCTCATTTCCCTAGTTTCTCGCACTTCGGCTCGAGGTTCAGGGTAGTGTAGACGGGTACCCTCTTCTTCAACCTCGCGAATCACGTAGCCAATTCCACCGATAATCGGGTTGATGTTCTTTAATATGGAAGATATAAGACCGGAATAACGATTCTCAATCCACTCACTAAAAAACTGATTCGGTATTACAAGTATAAGCTTGCCGTTTTCAATGGATTGTGCTTTTATGGGTTGGATCCATGTGCGATAGGAATTTCCAACCATCTGTTCCTTTATGACAGCGCAACACCGGTCCCAAAGTACTTGCGGAGTCATGAGTCCGGAATCGATCGTATTTTCAGATGGTTCTACCAAGTTATTAACAAACTCAAGTTAGCCGTTTGTGAAAAAAACACAAATAATGACACATATTAAACTCTTTATTTACAGCGACATCAAAGAAATAATTGGAAATAAGAACCTAAAGACTTAAAAATAAAAGAGAAGTCAACAAATTACCAACACATTGATTTCGTAAATTTCTACCTCTCAATTTATGAAAGGGATTCTCTTTGTCAAGCAATTTTCTTTTTTTTGTTTTTTGAGCTTCTTATACTTATTATTTTCAAATGTTTATTTTTGTTAATTTTTTACTTGACAATCTTTCACTGCCAAACTGTATGACAGATTTAGGCGGAAGTCTTTGTTAAATAAGTATTTAAATACGCAATGTATTCGTGTTTATTATTAATAATAACACCGACTGATTTTTCTTGACTTTTGGATATAAATGGTTTAAATTCGTGCCCATTTTGTACACCACATTTTGATTTGTGGGTAACTTGTTAGCAGAGTACAATATGGCGTTATAAGTTTAATGTTTTTAATTACTTAATTTGAGAGACGTGTTGTGAAAAGAACATATCAGCCGAGCAAGAAAAAAAGAATAAATAAGCACGGGTTTCGCCTTCGAATGAAAACCAAAGGTGGAAAAAATGTCCTGGCTGCAAGACGGGCAAAGGGCCGTAAAAAATTGACTGTAAGTGACGAATAGTCGTATTCGATTCTAATATTTTTTATTTCTTAATAAGGCTTCTTTTTTGAATACAAAAGAAGCCTTATTCTTTTTGGTTCAATGCGTCGCGATTTCATAATCAGGCGATGAGATCCGAACCAATACAGATTGGATTTTCCTTAAATGATTAGACGTTTCATAACACAACTTCTTGTTTTCTTGGTAGACTTCTATCGCCACACTATTTCCTACGTGCTACCGCACTCATGCCGATTTACGCCGACATGCTCCCAGTATTGTATTGACGCCATTCGCATTTATGGACCCATAAAAGGGATGTATATAGGAGCAAGGAGAATTTTGAAATGCCACCCCTTTCATAAAGGAGGGTTTGATCCTGTAGAGAGTTTCAATAGTTATAATAATAAGGAGAAATAAGTAAGTTGGATCGCAAAAGCATACTCGCTCTGGTCTTAATAGGGGTTGTCATTATTTTATGGCCGCTTTACATACAAATGGTAACTCCTGTACCCAGTCTTCCTCTTCAAAACTCAAAATCCGATAACAATTTTTTGCCCAAAAAGGATTCCGTTGTCGGTAAGTCAATCACGGAAGTGAAGAGAGATTCTATTGAAACCAAAATCGCTACAGCTGGGAAGAAAGTTTCCGAAAAGCTTGAAGTCGAAAAAATAATAACTATTAGGACTGGCAGTTTTACCGCGAAAATTTCAAATAAAGGCGGTGGAACAATTAGGTACTGGGGGCTAAACAAATACCATTCTGTTGACGGCAAGAGTGTTAATTTCGTCAAGGGCAGCCATAATTTGAATGTGAATCTAAACTATCAAAATACGAATCTTAATCTCGAAAGCGCTTTTTTTCAAGCATCTACAAACGACTCCATTATCGAAATTTCGAAAGAGGGTAAGTTTCAAATCTCCTACGTTTTGCCGGTCGATGGAAAACAGATTATCCAGACTTTGACCTTTTATGGTGAAGGGTATACTTTTGACTTTGATGTAGAATTCAAGAATTTTGGTGACGATGTGTCGTCCGGGGAATATTATCTTCAATGGAAGTCGGGGCTTGTTGGCACGGAAAAAGACATTGTAACTGAGCAAGCCAATACTCAGAGCATTGCATATTTGGGCGAAGAAAAGGAAGAGCTCGATCCTTCCGAAGAATCAGCCGAGAAAAAATTTTCCGGAACAACAAAATGGCTGGCAAGCCGCACGATGTATTTTATGGTCGCCATGATCCCCTTGGATAAAGATGGAATTGGTTGCACTTTGAGTGGAAGGAACTCCGGTAGTATTAAAGAAAATTATTTGTCACTTAATATGAAGTTCGAGCCTAATAGAAAAGATCGATTCAAATTCTATATTGGCCCGATGGACTATGATAATCTGAAGGAACTAAACGATAATCTGACTGTTCTTATGGAATGGGGCTGGGCAATTATACGACCTATTTCGAGAGCGATTTTGCTTACATTCAAGTTCTTGTACGGTATCATTCCGAATTACGGTTGGGTTGTTATCGTTTTCGCTTTGATTGTCAAGATCGTCTTGTATCCTCTGACTTACAAGACATTTACGGGTATGCGGAAAATGAAGGAAGTCATGCCGAGACAACAGGCCCTTCAGAAAAAATTCAAGGATAACCCCGCTAAGATGCAGCAAGAAATGATGAAGCTCTACAAGGAGGCGGGCTACAATCCTCTGTCCGGCTGTTTGCCGATGCTTCTTCAGATGCCGCTGCTTTTTCCCATATATCAGATCTTTAGCCAGTCGATCGATTTACGGCAAGCGCCTTTCTTCGGTTGGATCAGCGACCTTTCTGTGCCCGACACCATTGCCACTCTGCATACGGGCCTTCCTTTTATTGGAGACTTTAACATCAATCCTCTTCCTATCGTCATGACGATTTTTACTTTCTTGCAACAGAAAATTGCCCCTATGGCTCCAATGGGCGATGCTTCTGATCCGGCCCAGAGATTTAACCAGAAATTTATGATGTACGGCATGCCCATATTATTCTTCTTTCTGTTTAATAACTACTCATCCGGGTTAGTTTTGTACTGGACCATGTTTAATGTTTTCACCGTTGCACAGCAATTAGTCATGGAAAAATATATTAAGGCAAAATAATGGTGGATGACACCATTGCGGCGATTTCAACACCTATTGGTACCGGTGGAATTAGTATTATAAGGGTGTCCGGAAGAAATGCGCTTTCCATTGGGGATCAAATTTTTCGATCAAAGACCGAAATCTCCAGATCGATTTCTCATACGCTCCAATTTGGTAAGATCGTCGACCCGGCAACGAGTGAAGTCATCGACTATTGTATTGTTTCAGCTATGCATGCACCTCGAACATACACTGGCGAAGACTGCATTGAGATAAATTGCCACGGAGGAGTTATCAATGCGGAACGCATACTTAACCTGGTCATTTCTAAGGGAGCAAGACTAGCTGAACCTGGTGAATTCACAAAAATGGCGTTCCTCAATGGCAAGATCGATCTTTCCCAGGTTGAGGCTGTTTCAGACATTATTTCAGCAAAAACAGAAGGCGCGAGAAAAGCGGCTTTATCGCAATATTCTGGAAACCTAAAAACCGAAATAGCACAACTGCGTGCAAAACTGCTTCACGTCTGTTCTCTCCTTGAGCTTGACCTGGATTTTGCGGAAGAAAATTTGATTGACATAAATAGCTCCATTACAATTGACGCAATCGAAGTCGTGGAAGGTCAAATTAATAAACTACTGGCCACTTATGAAACAGGCCACTTGATTAGAGATGGTGCAAAAATAGTCATAGCAGGAAAACCAAATGTCGGGAAGTCGAGCCTGCTGAACTCATTCTTAGGTAGAAATCGCGCCATTGTAAGCGAGACCCCCGGAACAACCAGGGACTTCATTGAGGAATCAATGGACATCTATGGAATTCCATTCAGTTTTGTTGACACAGCGGGAATCAGAAAGTCCGTTGATAATATTGAATCAGTTGGGATTAGCATATCCAAAGAACTAGTCGAAAATTCAGACCTCGTGTTGGCTGTTTTTGATATTTCTAGAAGGCCTGATGCCGAAGACATAGGTTTCATGAAAATGTTGGATACCATTGGACAAAAAAGAATTATCTATTTATATAACAAGATAGACGAAACAACCAACTTTGAATCTGAATTCGATTTGCCGGCCATCAGAATATCGGCCAAGCACAACCTTGGAATTGACGATATCAAAAGCCGAATCAAAGAGTTGTTCCTAAGCGACACATCGTACACCTCTCCCATGATATCGAGACTCCATCATAAAGACAGCTTGGAAAAGAGCCTGAATAGCCTTTATCTTGCAAAAACAAGCGCGAAGGAGAAAAGGTCAAATGAATTCGTTTCTATTGACATCAAAAATGCCGTCAATCACCTTTGTGAGCTGACAGGCCAAATAACTAGTAATGACGTATTGAATAACATATTTTCAAATTTCTGTATTGGAAAGTGATGTTTCACGTGAAACCATGTTGAGGGCAAGCCAGAAAATGTTCCACGTGAAACAACCTCGTGGAGCGGGAAATGTGATTGGCGGCATATTGGAAAGTAGCTTATTATGACTTATGAGGTACTAATTGTCGGGGGCGGCCATGCCGGCTATGAGGCGGCATTTGCTGCGTCAAAAATTGGCTGTAAAACTCTGCTCCTAAATATGGATAGCTCCAAAATAGGGACTCTATCGTGCAATCCGGCCATTGGAGGTACTGCCAAAGGTCACCTTGTAAAAGAAATCGATGCACTTGGTGGCGAGATGGGATTTATCACTGATAATGTCGGAATTCAGTTTCGCATGCTAAATAAGTCCAGAGGACCTGCGGTATGGTCTCCTCGGGCTCAAGTTGATCGCGCGCTATATCCAAAATTCACTCAAGCCCTTCTTCGAAAGAGGCCTAATTTGGAAATTCGAGATGCTAATGTTGTCGAGATCGTTGTCAAGAATAATGCGATTTATGGCGTGAAGACCATAGACGGCGAGGTTATCAATTGTACCACGGCGATCTTGACTTGTGGAACTTTTCTTAATGGCTTGATTCATATAGGATTGAAGAATCAAAAAGCCGGGCGCTATGGTGAACTTCAAGCTACAGGAATTACAGAGTCATTGATAAGTATGGGTTTTGAAAGTGGAAGATTGAAAACAGGAACACCGCCAAGGATTAATCGAGATTCCATAAATTTTAGTAAATGCGAACCCCAATTTGGAGATAATCCACCGGAACCATTCTCTCTTAGAACTGACAAAATTGTCCGTGCTCAAGTTCCATGTCACCTGACGTACACCAATGAAAAAACGCATGATTATTTGCGCGAAGGTTTTGATCAGTCCCCTATGTTCACCGGTAGAATAAAAGCAATTGGGCCAAGGTATTGCCCTTCTATAGAGGATAAGATTAGCCGTTTTTCTGATAGACTCCGTCATCAGATTTTTTTGGAACCGGAAGGATACGATTCGATCGAATATTACGTGAATGGATTCTCAACCAGTCTTCCGCAGGATATACAGGACAAGGCAATACACACGATTCCGGGGCTTGAGAATTGTGAAATTATTAGACCAGGATATGCCGTCGAATATGATTTTTTTCCTCCTTTCCAGATTAATTTGAACATGGAAACAAAGTATGTTGAGGGGCTCTTTTTTGCAGGACAAATCAACGGCACTTCAGGGTATGAGGAGGCGGCAGCGCAAGGTATGATGGCCGGCATAAACGCCGCATTGAAAGTGAAAGGGCGGGAACCATTTATTCTCAAAAGAAACGAAGCCTACATTGGAGTCTTAATCGATGATTTAGTGAACAAAAGTACGATTGAGCCGTATAGAATTTTTACTTCCCTAGCGGAGTACCGACTGTTACTCCGACAGGACAATGCCGATTTGAGACTATCAGAATTTGGAAAGAAAAACGGAATGGTCGACGAAAAGCAATTCAGTAACTTCGTTTCCAAGAAGAAGTCTATAGAAATTTCATACTCATGGATTTCACACAAGAATGTAACACCGGATGTCAATCAGTACCTTGATAAAATCGAGTCAAGCAAGATATCGGAGCCTATGCCTCTTATCAATATTTTGAAGCGCCCTGAGATATCAATCGAAGGCTTATTGGAAAACTATCCGACTATTTTTAGTGAAGAAATTATTGACGCTCTTTCATTTCGTGATACGGTAAAAGAGGTTGATACGTCCATTAAGTATGACGGATACTTAAAGCGGCAGAACGAGCAGGTCGAAAGATTTTTGAGAATGGAAGAAAAGAAAATACCAAAGAAATTTGACTATACCATGATAAAGTCACTCTCTTCCGAGGCCAAAGAAAAACTTATAAAAGTACGACCTGAAAATATTGGCCAGGCAAGCAGAATATCCGGCGTATCGCCTTCCGATATTTCATTGATCATGATCTACCTTGAAAAGGGCTTTCGAGGTGGCATGCATCCAAACTAATGAGTGGTAATGTGGCAGATTCAGATCTCTTTATCAAAACAGTGGATGATCATGTACTAAAACTTAGTGATGTTCAGATTAAACAATTACTTAAATATAGTGATTTAATTTTGGAATGGAATCCGCATATTAATCTAATAAGCAGGAAAGAAATTGACTTGTTCGACCGACACTTTTTGAATTCTGCCTTGATGGCAAGTTTTACAAAATTTCGAAGTAGGGATAAAGTTCTGGATATGGGATCTGGTGGGGGCTTTCCAGCGGTGATTTTGAAAATCCTCTTTCCTGATACGATCTTTTTCCTTACAGACTCCGTATTAAAGAAGTGTAATTTTTTAAATGAAGTAGTTTACGAATTGAAGTTGGAAAAAATTCATGTAATTAACTCCAGAGTTGAAAATCTGGAACGTTCGTTTCGGCAGATGTTCGACTACATCATGGGGCGCGCCGTCGGAAGTTTAACAGACTTACTTTCATGGAGTCAGCACTATCTAAAAAAAGACGGATCATTCTTATTTCTCAAGGGTAAAAACTACCAAAACGAGCTAAGTGAATGTAAAAAACATTTTACATTTGAATGTCAGGTCCATCGATACGAGAGCCTGCCTTTTTTGCTCACTCCTCAGGAAAGTGCTCTATTACAAATACAAAACCCACGGCGGAAACACAATAATTCTTGATACGAACGTATTGTTTTGATAGTTTAATTTAAGTCAACCCAAAGCGGTTTTGTCTTCATTTAAACTTATTGATTAACGATTTGAAAAAAATGGGTGGGTTGTTTTGATTTCTAGACTTTTCCTTATTGTCGTATCGCTTTACCTTGTAGATGACCTGAATGCTCAGGAATTTGCCCGCACAAGAGACTCCCTTGCAATTGCTCCTATAGATTCGTTGGCGGATGGGTCACTGTCGCTCGAAGGCTTGGACTCCGTCATGACAAGCCATACAACATCCCAATCCGTTGATTTGATTGAGACGGCGGATTCTACCGACATTATTTTGGCAGAAAATTTTTTGGTCGAAATGGTGTCCTTTGTATCGTCCGCTACCGGTGTTTTCCCGAGTCTAAATCGTGCCCTTATCTACGACATAGATTCTACAAGTAGAGCCCTTAATTATGGCGGCACGATGTCTGACCTAGTGAGCCTGTATCCCTTTCGTTATCTAAAGCAACTTTCAATAGATCCTAACAATTCTTACTTATTGGTCAAAGGGAGTGTCTTGGATTTTTCACAGACACACACCTTGATTGCGGGTTATCAACTACACTCCAGAGTTGATTCGGCCGGCAATTATGCATTTGATGATTCGTACGGCTCAAAAAACATACCGCTTCGCGACCCGGTTATTATTTCTCAAGATGAATATTTTAATTACAATTTTTCAAATAGTATCCGCAACACGTTTACAAAAATTGTCGTAACGAGTGTTTCCGCGCAGGAAGAACGAAACTCGGGCGCCGTCAGACTATTTAGCGCCTCTGTCACGACGAACGAGACCTTTCAAAAAATATTCGGCGGTGATGAAGTGGCCGTAGACGCTCAAGGAAGCATCAATCTAAACATTTCAGGCGCAAGCGAAAAATCGTCGAGTGCAAATACCAATGGGCAAAACAGGCAATTCACACCAAAATTCGAACAAAAACAAAAATTCAATTTGCGGGGAACAATCGGTAAGAAAGTCGAGATCCTCTTTGATCAGGATAGTGAACGTGAGTTTAGTTTTGAAAATAACGTAAAAGTCACTTATACGGGATTTGATGATGAAGTATTGCAAAAGCTGGAGGCTGGTAACATTGATTTATCCCTGCCGGCGACGGATTTTGTCACACAGGGCGGTCAAAATAAGGGCTTGTTTGGTATCAAAGCTCTATTCAAATGGGCTAATTTGAACCTGACTACGATTGCAAGTATTCAAAATGGGGAAAAACAGACGGTTGACATAAAAGGGGGTAAGGGAGCCAAAACCACTAAGACAATTGGGGCGCATGAATATACAAAAACCCGTTACTTCTTCCTGGATCCGGTTTATCGAAATAATTATGAAAACTACAATGGGTTGCGCCATACCTTCACACCCAACAACCGGATTAGGAATCTCAAAGTCTACAAGGCTTCACCTGAAAATAAGTCCATTGCAGGAACCATTGATGGAGTTGCCGTCTTCAATCACAGCCTCCTAAAAGATCCAAATTTTAGCAGATACCCTCTCGAACAAATAAAGCAATTGGATCCTCAAAGCGGCGACCGTGGAAAATTTTTGGAATTGGCACCCGAACAATATACGCTGGATCCAGATCTTGGCATTCTCTATCTCAATCAAGCCATCACGGAAGGTGAATTTCTAGCGGTCTATTATGAAACACCTACAGATATATTTGGATCGGTCAATGGCGACTCCGTAAAACTCAAGATGATTTGGAAAAAGAACCCTAATCCGACCGATTCGACCTGGAATCTCGAATTAAAAAACATTTATGATTTTGGATTTACGGGGCTTGATAAAGAAGATGCAAAAACACTTACAGTAAGTTACGTTCTTGGAACAACCAAAAAACCAAGTATAACAAATAAAAATAAGATAGACCAAGGCCTGATTGAAATCTTGCATGTAGATGAGAAGGGATCCAGCTCGAGTCCCGATCAGGAGGTTGACGATGCAAGCGATGGCGGATACGGATTAGATTTTTTGTCGGGAAGGTTGATTTTTCCGAGGCTCCGACCCTTCGACCCGCCCGTGTCAAATCTTGAGGGAGGAT
>JANNSF010000313.1:0-2201 GCA_031402315.1 bacterium
GTTTTAAAAAATTATTTTTCAGACCAAGCTTTGCAATACGAACAAGATTCAGCGTTCCCTGGCTAAAAGCGAATAGTCCATTGGACATCAGCGCCGTGGCGTAATCAACATCCACATTGTAATAGTTCTTCGCCACAATAAGACCGGAGTTAATCCGCGGACTGTATCCCACGAATACCAGACCCCACGATCCGCCGCCTTTGAAATTTTCTTCATCGAGCCGCTGTTTTACTTCTCTATGCCTTTGGTCTAAAAGCGTTCTTAGCGGAGCGTCAATACTGTCAATAAACGATTCGTTTCTAAAGTGTTTTTGGTAAAAGTACGTTAATGAAACGGCGGGCGTGAACCACTCATTGTAAATTCCTCCTCCAAGTGATACGAGGCCACTTTGGAGTTTACCCTCCAGTTCCCTTTCATTATCGGGAGCGTTGGAGTCGGCCGGATCAGAGGGTGGTTTATATTGATAACTAAAGTATTGAAAAGTGCGCCAATCAAAGTAAAAGTTGAAAAACTTATCTCCGTTCCTCCGGGTCAATGCCTCCGCAGAAGTATCCTTACTTTTTGCGCCCCTGGTATACATACCAAAGTCAACCGTTCCTTTCCACCCGGACGGAGTGAGATCGGTATGATCATAAAAATTAGAAACCAAATTCGGTACTTGCCGGCGATTACCTTCCATTTCCACGATTAGTATAGCATCGTTATTGGCCATTTCCTTGGTCGTCTTGAAAAATCGGTCGTAGAAAAAATTGTCCCCGCGGAATACAAAACTGCTAATGGTCGAAAATGGAACTTTGTCTTTGTCAAAACTGAGTGGTTTAGAAGATTCTTGCGCAACAAGTCCTGATGCCATAAACAGGATGCCGATGAATGAGTTTATGAGTTTATCGTAATGTGTCCGCATAGGTCCCCCCATTTTCTAGTTTGATGCTTCTTGTCCATGTCAATTGGGCCGTGGTTAGATTAGGGCGCAAGGAATCGCCTTCAACCACGACATCATATTTTCCGGGTTTGATCGTGAAAGCAAATTCCTCTCCCGGAAGGACGGGCGCAAGAAGCTGGTTGTCGCTCTTGTCGAGCCGAATACTCCGAACGGTGATTTTGGTGGATTGGTTATAGATACCATAGATCGCAACTTCTTCGAGACTGCATGCGGCAAAAAGAAATGCAATCAGCAGAATACTTCGCAAAATTCTTCTCACTATCCCTCCGCGGTTTGTTGAAATTATATAAATAAATCTTGAACAAGATAAGTTTGGCAATGTAAAAGAATTCGCCCTCAATCCGCAAACGAAATGTGCCGTCTAATTATTAATGGGTGCATGAAATACTTTGACTAATTTATTTGCTCTCGCAAAGACGCTTGGACAAGCCGCGGAGCCTTAAAATTCAAGTTCTTAGCGGCTTTGCGACTTGGCGAGAAAAATTAAGAAGTGATACTGTTTAGTATCCACCGTAATAAACAAAGCGCTAACCCCCAAAATTACGCGATAGAAAACATTTTTTCTGTGTCTAACGATGTCGTTACAATCGATTACACGAACAAACTAAAACTTCCATCGGAATGCAGTTCTGAAAACACGTCCGCCTTCCCTCTGCCGGGACGAATGGTAGCCCGAGGACGACCGTTCACCAGTTCTCTGATAGGCAATGGTGATCAATTGACTCGCACTCACTTCCCAGGCGTACTTGCTGTATTCCAGACGATACTGCGCCTCGACCGTTGCAGCATAGGCTTTATATTCACGATGCGATGGCTGAACATTTTCTATTGTGGTGAGTTTCGTTTTTTGATCTTCGTAATCATTTTTTCCGCTGACGAAAACATATTGCCCGCTAAGATTTAGTTTGTGTTGGTTTACTTCCAATTGCATACCGAGCAATGCAGTTCTCAAATCAAGTTGGCCTGCCCAATTCCCGGAATACTTATCGCCAAGCGCATCCTGCCAACGGCTCCCAAATGGCCAGCTTTGGATTGACCCTTCCGCGCGCCCTTCGGCCCTACGATATCCCAAACCACTTAGAAATTGTATCATTGAATTTGTGGGATACCGATAACGGGTTTCATAGGCTTGCCAATGCCATAAGGGCACCAAAACCTGCCCATAGTTCGCGCGGTTTTTATTGAGTTGAATATCCTGTGTACCATCCTGACGCTCGGCATGAATAAGCCATTCCATACGATCACGATAGGCGACATC
>JANNSF010000314.1:0-10714 GCA_031402315.1 bacterium
AAGTCGGAAAAGTTGTACATCCAACGATGATTTGAATATTTGTTGCCAAATCCGACAAAATTTGTCGTGACAAATTTCTGAACCAGGCTTGTGTCGCCAAGTTTATAGGCTTCGAGAGCCGACGATATTTTTCTTACAGCCTCATCCAAAGAGGGAACGCAAATACGAATAATAGCGCCGGATTGCATAACTCGAAAACACTCGCACAACATTGATTTTGCATCATCTCTAGATACATGCTCAAAAAAATGAGATGAATAAATGGCCGGAACACACTGATTCGGAAGAGGAATTCCGAAACTGAGGTCATGATGGATAATAGGGGAAGACTTTATTTTCTTTACGTATTCCGTCCAAGAGTAGTTTTTTGACATATTGAAGTATCGAAAAAAAATACGAGTTATAGCGCCATGGTGTTGACTGAGAAAAATTGACGGGCCACCATCAATGCCAAGCCATCCATCGGGATTGTCCGTACCACACCCAATATTAAGACCTTTAAAAGATGTACCAAACTTGTATTTTCGTTTTCTCTTCAGTTTTAGCAGAAGAGGATTGATGACTTCCCATACGGTCATTTGCAGAACGGATCTAATGTACATCTGGGGCCCTATTTCTTTAATAAGTTATATTTCACAATACACCAGATTGCCGAAATTCCATCCTTCCAGCTTATCTTTTTGCCCTCCTGATAGGTTCGTCCATGATAGGAAATTCCTACCTCATAAATACGACATTTCAGTTTTGCAATCTTTGCGGTAATTTCCGGTTCAAAACCGAAACGATTTTGCTCAAGACGTATACTCTTAATGATTTCTCTCTTAAAAGCCTTATAACATGTCTCCATGTCTGTAAGATTGAGATTCGAAAACATGTTCGAAAGCGTTGTCAAAAATTTATTTCCTAAGTAGTGGTAAAAATACAGCACACGATGGGCGTCGTTACCCATGAAGCGTGACCCATAGACAACGTCGGCTTTGCCATCAATAATAGGGCCTAGTAGTTTGGAATATTCTTCCGGGTCGTATTCAAGGTCGGCGTCTTGCACTATAAGATAATCACCTGAAAAATCCTGAATCCCTGTTCGAATTGCTGCTCCTTTACCCTGATTTTTAGAATGGTACAGTACTTTATCAACCAGGTTTTCGATGTCGTCCTTTAGAATTTCCCGAGTGCCGTCCGTTGAAAAGTCATCAATTATAATGATCTCTTTGGAAATAATATTTCCTGATACAACAATGGTTACTTTCTTGACGGCGTCAACCAACGCGCGAATAGTACTTTTTTCGTTGTAGACCGGGACAATAATAGAAAGTTTCAACGTGACCTCTTGGTTAGATTTTCAATGCTTGCAATCGTTGCAGAAATGGCTTTTTCCCATGTCATAGGACGCACACGCGCATGGCCTTTGGCAATCATAGAATTTCGCAAATCAACATCAGTTATGACGCGATAAATGGTCGCAGCCAAGTTTTCAATATCTTGAGGATTAGCTAATAGTGCCGAATCCTCAACCAGCGCAGGAAAGCCATGCGTGTTTGAACATACTACAGGTGCTCCCGCTGCCATGGCTTCAAAAATAGAATTGCCGAAACTTTCTGTCTGAGAGGGAAAAACATATACATCAACATTCTGATAAAGCATTCTCAATTCATTATGATTTAAGTTGCCAATGAATTTAACACGAGATTCCAAGCCCAATTTCAGCGTCAGACTCTTCAGGTACGCGCCATATTTTTCAAAGGAATTCACTCCGCGTCCAACAAGAAGTAAACGATGAGGAATGTCATGATTTCTGATCAGTTTTTCAAACGCTAAAATCAATTTGTCATGATTCTTATACTCCCAAAGTGCCGAAACATAGAGTAGGAATGGGCGATCTATTTGCAGTGAATGCATGAAGATTGCAGTTTCACTCGGAGATATCGGTTTTTCGAAAAAGTCCACATCAACCCCATGGGGGACAATCGATATTTTGTGTGCATCAATAGAGAGGAAGTGAACTATTTCTTCTTTGGTGTGCTTAGATGGAGTAAGAATGGCAGATGCCTTCTTGGCAGAATAAGGAAGCATTATTCTCCGGTAGATTCTCTTTAATCTGCTGACGGACCCATCGTCTTGGATATTATAAATTAGCATACTTCGAATGGCCAGCAAATATGGGACAGGCGTAAAAATCGCTGCAAAATTTCCAGGATAATAAAGAACATCAATAGTGTAACGGTATAAGTAGAATGGCAAAAAGACATTTTCAATGAGAATACGTCCGATGCTGCTTCTGGAAAAGGGAATTTCAACAAGACGGATGCGGGCGGACAAAACGGTTAGAATTCTACCTTCTCCGGGGCTGACAAAGAAAATAAATTCATGGTCAAATTCATTCTTATTAAGAATACGAATCATATTTTGAAGGTACGTGCGAGCCCCCGTGTCTTCAGAGATTGCACCAAGTGCATGTATACCAATGATCATTGAGGCAGTAATTTCCGCGATAAGAATTCATTGTACAAACATTTGGCCACTATTTCGTTTCCCCGAATATTCCAATGTACCGCATTGTACATTGGCTCTTGTTCCCATCCATAGGTGTCAATTTCTTTTTTGAAGTTAATGAATTGGAATCCATATTTCCTTGAAAGCTCGGATATTTTGCGGTTGGGCAATTCGCGGTCCCACAGTGATTCATTTACCTTATATTTGCGTTTTGTCGTTTCCCAACTTTCGGAGTAAACCTGGAAATGGTCGGGAATTGAAAATAGAACAAAGGCGCTCCCATTTTTCTCAGTCATCTGATGCGCATTCTTAAATATGAGTTCTGTGATCCTCCACGCTTGTTCAATAAACTTATCGGATTTCTTATAATAAATACCAAAAGAAGATGGAATAACAACGTTGTTAGAATCTCCAATTGGCTTTGTGGTGTTGGCGTCCAACGTGGATTCATTAATAAATCCAAGATCGTTCAGAGTGGTCATGAGAAATGGATTGGATAGGATAATTTTTGAAACAATAGGATAGATCGCAAGATCCCGAAATAATTTTTTTAGAAACTCTTGACGTGCCGGTTTAGGAAGCGGACTGTTGGTAAGACGAAGACTGTCGCTGGATACTTCAAAAAGAGGCTTGAAGTAATTTCCGTATTTGTCTTTGTTATTGTAATAGACATCATTGGTCGGATACACCATCATCAAAACCACATCAGGATTGTACTTGTACCCTTCGGTTTGATACAGCAAGTATTCTTGATCATTTGAATACCCGCCGGTTCCTGCGTTGATTACTTCAAACGACCTAAATTTCTTAGAAGGACGCGTCTCATTGAGTTGACGTTCAAGCACTTCCGTGAAGATGTTAGTTTCATCCACATCGTAACCTTCTGTAAATGAATCACCAAGAACAAGTATGCGAAATACAGAGTCGGGTTTATTGTAGGTGTATTCTTTGTCACGCCAGCCGCGCGAATTCATTTTTTCATGAATTCGAATGTCACCACGTATGAAATCACCTTCAGCATAGGGAGTTTTCTCCCATCCAAGTATGGGGTGGTATTGCGAGAACTTTCTCAGATAGGTTTCCGGCTTGGCACCGAGAAAGCGTACGCCAACTTCCAAAACAAAAATTGCCAGTAACATACCAAACACAACCAGCCCCGTGTACCGCATGATTCCGAGAAGTATGGTTTTCATACAAGCACCAACTTTGGTTTTGCAACAGGTGTTTCCAGAACTTTCGGTTTCACAAAGGCGTCACGGTTTAATGCAAGGCTAATGATACCAAAGACCCACCATGTGTATCCAGGTCTCAACAGGGGTACAATTCCGGTGCTGTCGACGAGCAAGGAAATTAGTATGACAATACTGATCAATGAGAGTGCATCCTTTTGCTTAAAATAGGTCGTGGAGAGCTGTCTAAACAAGATTACAATTAGCGCGCAGTAAGTCACAAGAGCTAATATCCCATTTCCCAGCAAGATCCGTAAAAACTCATTGTGTGTGACACTGCCAATTCCGTAATAATACCCGGTGAATATTAATGCCATAAGATCGCCTGTATCGGCTCGTGAAAGAAGTAAATCCCACCGTGAGAGACGGCCTGCTAATAGCGTCCCGGTATTTTGTTCGTCAAGCGTTCCTTCGAAAAACATCATCTCCTTAAAGAAATTTTGGTCAATGAATGCGGTGATGGGATCAACAAAAAAGTAGGTTGAAATAAGCAGCAAAAGCAGGAGGGGTCCTACAAAGTACTTCTTGGTGTATATGCTGTAGGCCAAAATACCAAATAAGGCTGTCGCTAAAAAAGCTTTTGAGTAACAATAATATAAAACAATTAAAGTCAGTCCAAGAAACGATAGTAGCATATATTTCTGAATGTAAGATTGACGCCAAGTTCTTAAGTAGATGAGGATGGCAAACACCGTTTGCGTAGCGAAGCCCCGTAAGGTGTGCATGTCATAGTAGAATGCCGAAAGCCGCTGGGTACCTTGCGTTCCTTTATAAAGTCTGCCCTGATAAACACCGACAACCTGCAATATGCCGGTTAAAACCGGAAACAATCCGGCAACGATCAAGACCAAGAAGAATTTTTTGCGATCTTCATCCTTTGGAAATAAATAAGGCATAATCAAATACGCACAGAATCCGTTTAGGACTTGGAAAAGTACCATAATTGAAGGCACAATTTTTAGATCGATGGGATCCTCAATGAAAGTATTAACCATGTAGGTTAAAAGACTAAACACGTTAATTGCGATGAAAAAGAAAATAGTCTTTCGCCCCACTAGCTTAACAAAATGAACGCGGTGCGTAACGATGATCAGTATTACCGTGACCGGAAAGACCACGCCGCTGATCTGAAGAAGTGTGAGTTCAAGAATGGGAATGCGAAAAGCCCACGTAGCATCAACGATCGGTTTTGTTACAAATAGTAATAGCATAGCTCGTTGAGGATGACGAGCCAAAAGGACGAGAAACGCCGCTACAATCGCCGTTGCAATTGGAATCAGTGGCGATGTTGTTCCAAAGTAGGCGAGTAGCCCGAGGACTATTACAGGTCCAAGAATTTTAAAAACATTTAACATGAAAGTTTTAGAGTCTCCAAAAAGCCTTGAACCGTGTGGTCCAATTGAAAGTTTCGTTTGACAGTGGTTTGACCATTCTCACCAATTTGGCCCCGCCAAATGTCATTGTGCAGCAACATTCGTATCTTTTCAGACAATTTAGTAATATTTCTAGGATCAACAAGTAGCCCGTTGTGGTTATCGACAATGAGATCAGAGGCGCATCCGCATAATTCTGAACAAATAATAGGTAACCCGGCCGCCATAGCTTCAATAGGAACCAAACCGTATAACTCTCGGGTCGAAGGAAAAACTAACATATCACAAAAAACGTAAAATTCGGTTAATTCGTCTTTTTGCTTGTATCCCCAAAAGTAAATGTGTTTCAATCCTAATTGAGTGGCAAGCGTCTTTAGAGAGGCTTCCTGTTTTCCCGATCCGACAATATGAACTCCAATATCATGCTTTAGCGCTTGGACAGCTTCGAGAATAAGGTGCGCTCCTTTGCGAGACTCAAGATAACCAACGAACAAAATATTATTCTTGGGTAGCCCATATTTGTGTATTAATTCAGCCCGACGAGGACGCATCTTAAGGGTCCTTCGCTCAATGGAGCCTGTGTCGACCGTATTGATGGCAACGTGTACGTTATCAACGCTCATACCATTTTCGATTAGATATTCAACCGCACGCTGACCATAGGCAATTGCGGATTGAGCATTTCGCAATAGCCAGCGACGATAGGCTGTTCGCAAGCCTAAAAATGTGTTCCTGAATGAGTATTCAATCAAAGTCTCGCCTGACCAGACATGATATGGTATTTCAGCCATTTTGCAACTTAATGCAGCCCAAAGCGAAGGAATGGAATAATTAGCAATGATAACGGAGTCGGGAGACTCTTTTCTGATCAAAAGTGGAATACTCAGGCCGACAGATGTGAGACCCTCACCGAAAGTAACAAAAAAGTCGCCGAGAAATAGATACTCAAATCGAAATTCTTGTTCCGTAACAGCCCATTTTCTGCGCTCGTACTGTTTGACTAAAAAAAATATTTTTAGCGTCCACTCATATTTTTCCAATTGCACACATAATTTATTGAATAAATCGATACGATATGGACTCGGAGAATTTGTAATAATGATCAATTTCTTCATTGTTCCTCAACATGATAGCAAAAGCCTAAAGTGCCCCAAAAAAATATGGAAAACCCAAGATGATCCCATGGCTGAGCAACAATATTTATTACAAAAAGCACACATAAACATAGTATCAATTCTTTCCTACATCCTGACTTAAGTCTTAGGGTATTAAGCAAGTTATACAAGAAATAAGCAAAGGCGGTTACCCCCAAAACCCCATTTCGCAAAATCCAGTTTATGTACTGATTGTGTGATCCATACGATCCGCCACTTCCAACAATCTTTGAAATCCAATCCAAGTCTTGAAAGTGCCACCAGGCTGTCTTCCAAAGGTATATTCGCCCACTTCCAAGTTTTTCAACGTGTTCAGTAAATCCACTCTGCCAGCTGCTTTGGAAAAGCAATACTTCCTTGTCAAAGCGCAACATGGCAAAAGGACTTGCCAGTGTCGTGACAAGCAATGCCACGCCAACTAAAATAGCATGTTGCTTTCTATTGTGAACCCACAAGATCAAAATCACGGATAAGAAAAGAGATAGAAGTATCGTCCTGTTGCCGGTTAGGATTAGCAAAAACCAAGCGGTCAAAGCATACGTCAGAAGTACTGCCATGCGGCCCGATTGCAAGAAAACGTAGACAGCACTTATAATCCCGATTGCAAGGATGAAAGCAAGTGTTCCCGGATCTTTGTAGAAGGCACTAATGCGGGAGCCGTATGCGGTCACATAAGGATTGTAATCGTTTATGAAAATCTCGTAGGCTTGGTAGTAGCCAACCAAAATCGGTAATACGGTCGATATCAGAAAGGCCATAAAAAATGTTCTTCGATCCTCTTCCAATTCCAAAATAAGAGGTAAAATAAGGAATGCGGAAAACTGATTGAAAAATCGAAACAGCCAATCCAACACGTGTGTGTAAGTAAGCGGAGTCGCCGGGAGGTAGAAAAATTCAAAGTGGCTATTTAGAAGGCCCCACGTTGCCGAAATCAGATTCAAAGCGACGAGGATCAGCATGATCCTCATAAACGGATGATTTTTCGGCCACTTTTTATTAATCAGAATATAGATCAGGCATGCGATAGGGAATAGAACTCCCAAAATTCGAGAAACATTAGTTCCGGCAAAGAGAGGATAGTTCCAGAATAGATCGGCCGTGAATTTTGTCGCGATGAAAACAAAAATAAAATGGCGGAAATTGTAGAAGGCTAGTGTCACCAACACGATCAGAAAAAGCCATTCGCTCCAGCGAATTATGTCAGACGGAGATATCATGACGCAAGGTATCCGACTAAATTTGCGCTGGTTATTTTGATATCATGGCATTTTGAAGCGTATCGCATTACTTCTTCAGACATTTTCAACAATTCAGCCGGATCGGCAAGCAGAGTGCGTGTCAGACGGGTCATGTTATCCAAGGTCTCAGCGCAAAATCCAAGGCCGTTCTTCTTAATAATGCCATCGGGGTCACAATGAAGTGTGATAACGGGCACGCCGCGCATCCACGCCTGAATATAGGTGTTTGGAAATCCTTCGCGTCCCGGAAGGGTCGTATTTATGAATAAAGAGGCCTTTGTGAACCATTTATTGGATTCCTCCCATGATAATGGACCAATGTATTCAAAATTCTTTAAGGATGCCGCTTCGCCCAGAATTTCTTTCTTATAAATTTCATCAGGAATTGGTCCGGCCATGACAAAATGAGCCGGGGTATCTTGAAGCGATGATGCCAGTTTCACAAAGAGCTCTGCTTGTTTACGTCGCCCAACATTGGCAATCCAGAAAACGATTTGCGGAGAACTTTTTGTAAAAGGCTCATCTGGAATTTCATGCGCGGATCGAAGTATGAACGATTCTAATCCAAGTTTTTCTTTAAACAAGTTCTTTTGGAATTCCGTCTGAGAAAGGACAATGTCGGACGCCTTAATCGTTTTTTTGAAATAATGATCGGCCAATTTCCCATGAAGTGTCCATACTATTTTTTTCAAACCGCGCTTGCTATCTGCCTGACGTGTATGAAAATCAAAATTAAAATCATTGTCTTCGGCACAATGGTAGATCAATTTCCCACGGGTGGCTTTTTTCCACCGTGCGCCCAAGCCTGAAAAAGTGATTCGTGAGCGGCCGCGCTGATACACAAAATCCGGATTTAGCGAATTTAGCAGCACTTCAATATCGTACCGTATAAAATGGAACTGGCCTTTTCGTTTTAGCCAGTGAACGTGAATTCCATCCCAATTTTCATCATTGCCGGCTTTGTCCGGATTTTCTGTCTCGGCCAAGAAATGAACGTCCCACTCCGCTTGGGCTAGATATTTGGCAAGCAGATATGTTTGAATCTCAACTCCACCAACGCGTTCAGAAAAAAAATGAGTCATTAAGAAACATATACGTTTTTTCATTGGAGAAGGCGGCTTAAGTCAATTCGAATAAACAAAAAATCAAACATTCATGATTTTCCGAATTGCAAAACGATGTGCTTCAAAGAGTTCGTAGATATCAGCGTTGATCCAGTCGTTAATTTCAAGTTGGTTGCCCTCCACTCGTCCAATTTAGAATACTCCAATTCCACCTGGTGCCTTCTTCTTTTGAAGTTTTTCTGCCTTGTCCGGCGAAACTGAAATGACAATACGCGATTGATCTTCGCCAAAAAGCAGAAAGTCCGGACGTATTTTGTCTGTTAACGCGATTTTGGCGCCAAGTGGTTTGCCCGGCCCTTGAAAACAGGATTCGGCCAATGCTACTGCCAATCCTCCGTCGGAGACATCGTGCGCCGATTGGACCAATCCTTCGACGATACATTCGTAAACAAAATTCTGAACCGATTTTTCTTCCTGCAGATTGATCGAAGGGTTACCCTTGACAAGATTGTGAACCAGTTTAAGATATTCACTTCCACCAATTTGACCCAGGTTCGTGCCAATGAGAAAAATAATATCACCCTCGGTTTTGAACCAAGAAGTTGTCACGTGACTCAAATCCTCGACCACGCCGATCATGCCGATCGTTGGCGTCGGATAGACCGCGTTATTCATACTCTCATTGTAGAAACTCACATTACCGCCGGTCACCGGTGTTTCAAAAACTATGCAGGCGTCACTAAGGCCGGCAACCGCTTCCTTGAATTGATAGTAGTTTTCGGGTTTATAGGGATTTCCGAAATTGAGACAATTCGTAATGGCCGCAGGTTTGGCGCCGCTGCAGACAATATTGCGAGCGCATTCCGCAACGGCAATCTGTCCGCCGACGCGCGGATTCAGGTAAACATAGCGCCCGTTACAATCGACCTTCATCGCGAGCGCCTTGTTCGTGCCCTTGATCCGGATCACGGCGGAATCGCTTCCTGGCAGTGTCACCGTATTTGTTCGCACCATAGAATCGTACTGCTCATAGACCCATTCCTTGCTTGCAATATTTGGAGTCGATAAAAGTTTTTTCAAAATGTCATTTAGATCCGAGGGAATTGGCAATCTTGAAGGATCAAAGTTCCGGGTCTCCTTAAAATAACCAGGCTCGGTCGATTCACGTTTATAGACCGGTGCGCCCCCACCCAAGACCAGAGTATCGGCCGGGATTTCTGCGAATATTTTGCCCTGATATTTTACGCGAAGAAGTTTATCCTCGGTGACGTGACCGATCGCAACCGCATGCAAATCCCATTTTTCAAAAATGGCCTGGATTTCTTTTTCTTTTCCCTTGTGGACAATCATCAGCATACGCTCTTGCGACTCGGACAACATGATTTCATAAGGCGTCATGTTATCTTCACGCGTGGGTACAAGCTCGAGGTTAATTTCCATGCCGCATTCGCCTTTGGCGCTGGTTTCGCTGGTGGAGCAGGTGATTCCGGCGGCGCCCATATCTTGGATACCCACAAGAAAACCGGATTGAATCGCCTCAATCGTCGCCTCAAGTAAGAGTTTTTCGGTGAAAGGATCGCCCACCTGGACATTGGAGCGCTTGGATTCCGACTCTTCCGAAATATCGACGGAGGCAAAGGTCGCCCCATGAATACCGTCTCGGCCCGTCGACGAGCCGACAATCATAACAATATTTCCGGCGCCTTTTGCAATCGCGCTCGCGGTCTGATCGTGGCGTACAAGACCAACGGCCATCGCATTGACAAGTGGATTTTCTGTATAACAGTCTTCAAAATATACTTCACCGGCAACCGTAGGAACTCCAAAACAATTTCCGTAGTGGCCAATACCCTTTACCACATGATCAAAAAGATAACGCACACGCTCATTTTCCAAATTGCCGAACCGAAGCGAATTCAGAGCCGCAATTGGTCGTGCGCCCATTGTAAATATGTCGCGTAGAATACCGCCCACGCCGGTGGCGGCGCCCTGAAAAGGTTCAACGGCCGAGGGGTGATTGTGGCTTTCGATCTTAAACGCAACCGCCAAGCCATCGCCAATATCAATCAGTCCCGCGTTTTCTTCACCGGCGCCTTTGAGGACGTATTTGCCAAGTTTGGGTAAGGTTTTCAGTACCAGAATCGAATTTTTATAACTGCAATG